>CAMPIQ010000035.1 GCA_946886475.1 uncultured Chitinophagales bacterium
GTTGTACCCCGTACTTTGGGGAACGCTATCCCTTCTTTCCAGCCTTTCCCTTTCTCTCTGGAATTCTTCCTTTTGTCTGTCCAGCGCTCTTTCTTTTTCTTCCAATTCGCGCAACCTGTCTTCACTGGATTGGGGTTCGTAAACACCTTTTTCATCTTCAACAACTTTCGATGATTCCGCCAGTTTACCCTCCGTGGTCATAATATAATTTACATTGGGGCTCCACCTGAAATATTCATCATAGTCCCAGTCCGTTTCATAACGGTTGCGACGTTGCCAGGAACCTCCATGGTTTCTGAAACTGCGGATTACCCATGGGTTGTAGGCATGCCGTACCGATTCATCAAACATGATCTCTTTTCCTACCGGAACATGTATTTCAATGATCACACCCTGCCCGCGAAATTTGCTTTGTCTGTCAATACCCAGGCCACTTCCAATATTTAAAATACTGTCCTGGTTTGAGACATGGAAAGCGATTCTTTCAGCACGGTTCCTTGCATCTTCAAGATTATTTCCTGCACTGTATTTATAAACCGTTACATGATACAGAGAGTCATCACTTTTTTCAACCCTCAGCTTTACATTATTGTATTTCAGAGAATCGTCAGTAATATCCCATCCGGTATTTTCTTCTCTCATCCACCATCCACCGCCCGAATACCTGATATCCGGTTCGTTTACCCGTACTATGAGCCTGTCGTTTACAGGTTGTGACAGGGAAACAATGTTTGATACTCTGTCGTAGGACCTGAGGTCTTTTGCAATGCTGATAGCAAACAAAATGGCAAACACCCAGCCCGCGGTCCAAAGACCACCGAATATCCATCCCATATAATGATTTCTGGATCTTATTCTTGCCAGTCTTCTGATCAGCCAGGTCATTAAAGCAATGATAGGAACTGCAATGAATAACAATAAGGTACCCCATGCCAGCACTTTTTGGTAATTAGAGCTCCACAGGAAATTATTGATGGGCCACCAGGCTACACCGCCAAACAATACAGCCATCAGTGCTGCGAACAAGGACAAGGTTATAGTGCCGAGAATAAAAATGAAAAAGGCTTTGAATAAAACACCAATGATATGCCCACATCCGCTTGCAACAGGTTTTGATGATTCGGATATTTCAGAAGCAAATGCCCTGCCCCTGGTTTTTCCAAATTCTTTGGCCCGTTCACTTAATTTTTGGGCAGAAACCTTAACTTCTTCACTCCAGGTATCCATACGGTTTTTAAAATCACCCATGCCTTCCTGAACATTTTGACGGATGCGGTTCACGTCTACTTTTTCTCCACGCATTTCCATTTTCTCATACGGACTTCTTGCTTCAGGCAGAACAATCCATAATATGATGTAGGCAAGTACAAAAGTTCCCGAGAAAGAACCTATGAAAATGTTGGGGAATATATCGCGTTCCCACATAAAGAAAATTCCATTCAGGATGCCAAAAAGTATATTCAATACCAGTGGCGTGGCAAACAACAAACGGAATAACCAGGATGGTTTATTGAAATAGGCAGCCAGTCCCCCGGCAACACCCGCAATGACCCTGTCGTCGGGGTTACGGAAAAACCGCTTGCCCACATATCCATCCAGATCACGAACCGGCAGTATGATCCAAAGAGCGATATAGATGATAATGCCGGTTCCAAAGCCACCAAACGTGATAATGGCAAACAAGAGACGGATGATGGCAGGATCCACATTCATATAATTGGCGATCCCTGCACACACTCCTCCCAATAATTTATCTGAGGCATCACGGTATAAACGGCCTTTACCTTTGCGTGACTCACCATAAGTGAAGTTGGTGGTGGATGGCCCGGAAGATGCAGCTCTTTCTTCAGCTTCTACCTGCTCAAAATCTTCGATCCGGCCCATTGAATTGATGATCTCCAGCACATCGTCATCAGTAATAGCCGCAGCGCCTTTTTTGATCTTGTCGTTCATGAGCTCTGCAATGCGACTTTCTATATCGTTGATGATTTCATCCCGCCCTTCTTCATTGGCAAAATACCGCCTCAGGCTTTCAATATATCTTTGCAAACTTTCGTAAGCGGAATCCTCGATGGGGACCACCCGGCCTGATAAGTTTATGTTGATGATCTTTTTCATTTTTAATGATGCTTTGGTTGAAGATTTATGTTGCGTTTATGTTTTAGTCCGCAAGTCGTAGATTGATTAAGTATTATTTTCTTTACTGATGGTCAATTTGTTTACACCGTTGGAGAGTTCCTGCCAGGTTTCCTCCAGTTCCTTATAAAATTTTTCACCCTTTTCAGTAAGCGAAAAATATTTTCTGGGAGGTCCTGAATTGCTTTCTACCCAACGGTAGGTGAGCATGTCTGCGTTTTTCAGCCGGGTAAGTAGCGGGTACAAGGTGCCTTCAAGTATCTGAAGGTTGGCAGCTTTCATTTCTTCCACTATATCACTGGGATAGGCTTCCCCCCTGCGAATTATGGAAAGAATACAAAACTCGAAGATCCCCTTTCGCATCTGGCTCTGTGTATTCTCAATATTCATGGTCCTTTGTTTTTTTTCCGGGTTGTATTTAACCGGTACGGATATATGTTGATTTGTTTGACAGAACAAAGATAGGGGTTCCTATGGTACTATGCAACACATAGTACCAAGTTTTTTATGGTAATTAGCAACACAATGTAGAGGATTCTTATAAATGCATTGATACTCAATGGTTTAGTCAGACTCCATTAAATTGTTTTTTGGATAAATGGTTCAAACGGAATTTAAATGGCAAGGAATTATATGAGTTAGGAAATTTATCTGGGCAAAGGATTTCCATTTTTTTAATCAGCCAAAGCACCTCATATTTATAAGTCATGTATAAGATAATTTCTATTTTATTACTGGTAAGCCTAACTGCATGTGCTGATAAATATAAAGCACTGGCAAAACGGTATCAGCTCAACCCTTATCAGCGAATCCCCCTGTATTCCAGTCTGGATTACTGGGCTGCTCATCCATGGAAACACGATCCCTCCGACAGTATTCCACTGCCTTTACAACAGGAAAACCGGGATAGTATTGCAGATGTATTTTTTATACATCCCACTACCTATACGGGAAGCAAAACAACATGGAATGCATTGATCGATGATGCGTATCTGAATGCAAAAACAGATTACAGTTCTATTTTATACCAGGCCACCGTATTCAACCAGCACTGCCGGATTTTTGCGCCACGCTACAGACAGGCACACCTTTCTGCTTTTTTTACGGAAGAAGGTTATAAACACCCTTCATTGGATACGGCTTATGCAGATATACGGGCAGCCTTTAATTATTATTTGCATCATTTTAATAAGGGCAGACCGGTGATCATTGCAGGACATAGCCAGGGTGGCCTGATGGCCATGAGATTACTTAAGGATTTTTTTGACCATAATGATTTAAACAGTCAACTGGTAGCTGCTTATATCATTGGCTGGCCGGTACCACTGGAGCGTTTTAAAAATATTCCTGCCTGCCAGGACTCATTGCAGACCGGATGTTTTAATACATGGAGAACCTATAGAACAAATTACATCCCAGCCTATATTCAGGCCGAACCAGCAGTTCACGTAACAAATCCTTTGTCGTGGGAAACAAATGATAACAGCATACCAGCTTCTTTTAACCTTGGTAGCATATTAAAAGATTTTAATCTGCTGGTTAAAAATACCGCCGGTGCAAAAGTGAATGGAAAAGTATTATGGACAAACAGGCCAAAATTTCCCGGCGCCTTCTTTTTTCGAACAAAAAATTATCACATTGGGGATATCAATCTTTATTATATGAATATCCGAAAGAATATAGAGCAAAGGATCTTTTCATTCATGCGGATTAAAAACTGAGCCGGTTAAATTACCAGCCAGAAATTTTTCATCTTCACTGGCATTTACCACTGCATATTTTCTTATTCCATTGATCAGCATTTCATCAATAACAGCTACCAGGTTGGCATAGGATGATTGTTCCAGTGGTTTTATTAAAACGATCATTTCATCACCCATTCCTTTTCCTGAACTTTCGAGCATAACATATTTTTTGCGCACTGATTTCCGGATCCCGCTTTTAATGTCATAACCGGTAAGCACAAACGAATTGTTTTTTTTGGCACGCTCCAACATCCCTTCATAAGCCACCACCTTATTATCCCTGGCCAGTATAAATGTCATTGTTCTGCTTTCCGGAATTTTCAAAGGCAGTCCTGCCTTAGGAACAGATAAGGCAATACTTGTTTTAGTGGAAATGGTAGTGGTGAAAATAAAAAATGTGATCAGTAAAAATCCAAGATCAACCATAGCGGTCATATCTATATGCAAACTCCTTTCAGGCTTTCGTTTGGTGACCGGCAGATTGGGTTGTTGCATCTCGTTTTTTATTTATGATGTTTATCATAATATTTTCCATAAAGCTCAGCCTTGTTTACGCCTATTTCTTTGTAATTTTTCTGTATGAAAACAATTATTGTTGCTACAGATTTTTCAGTGGCTGCAGAAAATGCCATGCTGTATGCCGGATCCATTGCAGATAAAATAAAGGCCGGCATTTTGTTGTTGCATGTATATCAGATACCCGTTAGCATGGCTGAAGTGCCGGTAATGATGGTTTCGGGAGAAGAATTGAAAACTGCTGCTGATGATGGTCTGGCCAATGCAGTATCCATTTTGAAAAAAGCTTATCCCGCACTGCCCGTAAAACAGGAAAGCCGGTTGGGAGATGTTACAAACGAACTGGAGGAAATCTGCAGGTCTGTAGAACCATTCGCAGTGGTTTCAGGCAAGCATGGCACATCAGGCATTGAAAGGTTTTTGTTTGGAAGCACCTCACTTTCTATTGTACGGCATTCCAGCATACCGGTTATAGTAGTTCCTGATACAACAATAAAAAGGGATATTTCGAATGTGGCCCTCGCCATAGATGATCTTAAAGAAGAACTGCCGCAACAAAAGATCAGGGATTTTATCCAGGGTCTTGGTGCGCAGTTACACGTTGTACATGTACAGGAAAATAAAACAAGCTCAAAAGAACTTGACAATCTGGTTTCTTTCCTTGGCTCCAGGTGCCACACCGTACATGATGATGAATTCTTTCATGGCATTCAATCCTACCTTGAGGATAACCGTATAGATATGCTGATAACCGTTCCGCATAAACACAGTTTTGTTGAACGACTTACATTCAGAACGCATACCGAAGAATTATTGAAGAAACTTACCATCCCCATTACCTGTATCCGTGAGGATTAAAATTCTGCACTCTTAGGTGTTCTTGGAAATGCAATAACATCGCGGATATTTCCCATTCCGGTTACAAACTGAACCATTCTTTCAAAGCCCAGCCCAAATCCTGCATGGGGTACCGTTCCATATTTACGCGTATCCAGGTACCACCATAATTCTTCAGCCGGCACATTCATTTCTTTCATTCTGTTCAACAGTTTATCCATCCGCTCTTCTCTTTGCGATCCCCCTACTATTTCGCCGATACCGGGTGCAAGTATATCCATTGCGGCAACGGTTTTACCGTCATCATTCTGCCGCATGTAAAAGGCCTTGATCTCTTTTGGATAATCTGTAACGATCACAGGTTTTTTAAAATGTTTTTCAACGAGGTAACGCTCATGCTCACTTTGCATATCGATACCCCATTTCACATCGTATTGAAATTTTTTCTTTTTATAAGCAGGAGATTGCAAAAGAATTTCAATGGCTTCAGTATAAGTGATCCGTTCAAATTTATTATCCAGCACAAACTGGAGTTTTTGCAGGAGATCCAGTTCGCTTCTATCCTGTTGCGGTTTTAATTTTTCTTCATCAATAAGTCTTTGCCGGAGAAATTCAAGGTCATCGGCATTATTATCCATTGCATACCTGATGATATACTGGATAAATTCCTCGGCAAGGTTGGCATTGTCCTCCAGGTCACTGAATGCCATCTCAGGCTCTATCATCCAGAATTCTGCAAGGTGTCTTGCCGTATTTGAATTTTCCGCACGAAAAGTAGGACCGAAAGTATAAATGTCCCCAAAAGCTGTTGCTCCAAGCTCTCCTTCAAGCTGACCGCTTACTGTAAGATTCGTTGCCCTTCCAAAAAAATCTTCTGAAAAATCGATGCTGCCATCTTCTTTGCGGGGTGGCTGATCAAAGGGCAGTGTACTTACCCTGAACATTTCACCTGCACCTTCTGCATCACTGGCTGTAATAATGGGTGTATGCAGGTAAACAAAACCTTTATCATTAAAAAATTTGTGCACTGCGAAAGCAAGTGAGTGCCTGATCCGGAAAACTGCACCAAACGTATTGGTACGAAACCTCAAATGGGCTATCTCCCTTAAAAACTCAAGACTGTGTTTTTTCGGCTGTAATGGATAAATTTCCGGATCACTGTCACCCAGAATTTCCACCTCTTCCGCCTTAACCTCCATTTTTTGTCCTTTCCCAAGAGATTCAATAAGCCTCCCCCTGATCTTCAGGGAAGCACTGGTGGTTATTCTTTTCAGGAATTCATCGTCAAATTTTCCCAGTTCAAGAACCACCTGAAGGTTGTTATTGGTAGAGCCGTCATTCAAAGCAATGAACTGATTGTTACGGAATGTACGTACCCATCCCATTACAATAACTTCCTGTTGGGAGGGCGTGGTATTTAATAGCTCTTTGATTCTTATACGTTTGTTGAACATGATGTAGAATTTAGCCGGGAATGACAACCATCCGGAAAAGGTTGGCAAAGATACCTACTGACCACTTAAAGGGAATCCGCAGATAAAATAATTTCCTTTTAACCAGGCCTGTTCAATGTTGCATCAATGAAAAATATTCATTCTAAAGGAATTAGCCGTTTAGTTAAGAATTATTGACCAGCCAATAAAAATTTTGATTTTCTGCATTTAGGCTGTAAACTTGCAGCAGAAACAGTTGAGAGCTCATACCTTTTAATCTCACAACAGAGGTTTTTCATATCCCAGTCATAAACAAATCAATAACAAACCATTCTGGTTATCTGCCACGAAGCACCAAAAACAATAGTCTCTTATGTACGATATTTTGCAGTTGAATGATATGCTTGTTCCGGAATTGCTGGACATTGCTGAAGAATTAAAGATTGAGAATGCAAAAAAACTTAACAAGCAGGATCTTGTTTATAAAATCTTAGACAAACAGGCCGTTATGAGTAGTGAACAAAAATCAGGAGCATCCGAAAGCGGAAAGCGAAAGCGTATAGTAAAAGCATCAACTGCAAATTCAACTGAAGAAGCCATAGTAGAAGAATCTACACAGGAACAAAAGCGTCCGGTAAAAAAGGCTGCCCCTGCTAAAAAAGAGGAAAAGCCAAAGCGTGGTAAAAAGAAGGAAGATCTACAACCGGAACCTGTTCAGGAAACGCTGGACCTCAGGGGCCGGGAAGAACAGGAGGAAGAAGAGCCTGAGATTGATTTGCCAAACCAGCAGGAAGAAATGCCTAATGAATCCAGAGGCGGTGGAGAACAGGAAAGGGGTGGCGCACAGGTCAATAAGTTTTATCCTCCCCGTCGTGAACAAACCTTCAATATTGAATTTGATGGTATTATCCTGGCAGAAGGTGTGTTGGAAATGATGCCTGATGGTTATGGTTTTCTTCGTTCCTCTGATTACAATTATCTCTCTTCCCCCGATGATATTTATGTATCTCCTTCCCAGATCAAATTATTTGGTTTAAGAACAGGCGATACCGTATACGGTTCGGTTCGTCCCCCTAAAGAAGGTGAAAAATATTTTGCGCTTCTTAAAGTGGAGACCATCAATGGCAAAGGACCCGAAGAGGTGCGCGATCGTGTGCCTTTTGAATACCTCACGCCGTTATTCCCACACGAAAAACTGAATCTGTTTGCTTCACCCAATGATTTTTCAACCAGGATCATGGACCTGTTCACGCCCATCGGTAAGGGACAGCGAGGTTTGATTGTAGCGCAGCCAAAAACCGGTAAAACCATGTTGCTGAAAGCAGTTGCCAATGCCATTGCTGAAAATCATCCTGAATGCTACCTGATGGTTGTATTGGTTGATGAAAGGCCAGAAGAGGTAACCGATATGGAAAGAAGTGTAAAGGCCGAGGTTATTGCATCCACTTTTGATGAACCGGCTGAAAAACATGTAAAGGTTTCTACAATTGCACTTCAAAAAGCAAAACGTCTTGTAGAGTGCGGTCATGATGTTGTGATTCTTCTTGATTCAATTACCCGTCTTGCACGTGCCCACAATACAGTAGCCCCTGCTTCAGGTAAAGTATTATCCGGAGGTGTGGAAGCGAATGCCATGCAAAAACCCAAGCAATTCTTTGGTGCTGCCCGGAAAATTGAAAACGGCGGTTCCCTTACCATACTGGCTACGGCCCTGATTGATACCGGATCCAAAATGGACGAGGTGATCTTTGAGGAGTTTAAGGGTACAGGTAATATGGAATTGCAGCTTGACAGGCGTTTGGCCAATAAAAGGGTTTTCCCTGCAATTGACCTGGTTGCTTCATCTACCCGACGCGATGACCTGCTTCTGGAAAGAGATGTATTACAAAGGATGAACCTGCTTCGCGTTTACCTCAATGACATGAATACAGAAGAGGCCATGTCTGATCTGTTAAGAAGAATGAGGGGAACCAAGAGCAATGAAGAGTTCCTTGCTTCCATGAATGGATAGATAAAGGAGTTGGGCGTTCACAGTATCTTAAAGCTGTCAATGACAAACAAAATATTAAAGGTTAGCCAGTCTAACCTTTTTTCATTTTGTACTGCCCGCTTTCAACATTTGAAACGAAGCGTTGAATAGAAGATTAAGAATTTCAGCATCTGACTGTGGACTATGAGCTCCTGACTCCTCACTCCCCACTCTCCCTTCTGTCCACTGCGGTCTCATTTTTGTATCACATGCATGAAACAAATCGAAAAAACATGAAAAAGAACCAATTTTTCACCCTTTTAATTGCGGGAGCGGCCCTGGCTTTTACTGCCTGTAATAATAGTGGGGAAAATAGTACGGCTTCTGGTGATTCTTTAACCAATGCCACAGACAATTCAGCCGTCAATACCGAAACTTCGGCTGGCGACTATTCTGCATTTGCAACTGAGGTTGAAACAAATAGCGCGCAGGGCTATTATGTAAACCCCAAAACAGGAAAGCCCTATAAAAAATTATCCGTTAACCGATCCACTGGAGAGATCACCGATGAGAACAACGAACCCGTTTGGCGTTATGTAGACAACAGGGACTGGTGGGTATATGGACTTGATGATGACTGGACATGGCATAAAATGAATGAAGCCAAACTGGATAAAGAACAATTGATGTATAAGGATGAAAGCGGTAACTGGGTTACCTACGATGACTATTGGAAATCTAAAGACGAAAAAATGTCATCTGAATGGAAAACCAAATCAGGCGAAACAAAAATTAAGGTCAGCAAAGATGGTGACATCAAGATCAAAGATGAAGAAGGAAAGGTTAAATACGATGCTGATGACAATAAAGTGAAAACAGATAAGGATAATTGATCCAGCTAATGTTTTTAAAAAATGCTTCCCCG
The DNA here is from genome assembly GCA_946886475.1 of uncultured Chitinophagales bacterium. The sequence continues at coordinate 9,562 of CAMPIQ010000035.1, forward strand.
TAAAGGAAGCATTTTTTATTTCCAACTATCTAAGGATACATTTGTAATGTGAGTATTCAAAGGCTTCCTATACATGAATTCATGCAGCGGTCTGTGGGACACACTGTGCTTGATGTACGTTCACCGGCAGAGTACAACCATGCCTGTATGCCCGGGGCTATAAGTGTTCCCTTGTTTTCGGATGAAGAAAGAAAACAAATTGGAACGGCCTATAAACAACAAAGCCGTGAGCTTGCTATTAAAATCGGCCTGGGTTTTTTTGGTCCCAGGATGAAAGAAATGGTAGAAAAGGTGGAAAATATAGTTGGTACGAACAAACCGAATGCAACGAACAATGAAGAGGTTAATTCACTAAACGGCTCCGGCTGCCTGTTTATTTATTGCTGGCGTGGCGGTATGAGAAGCGGCGCAGTTGCCTGGCTTCTTGATCTTTATGGATTCAAAGTGCACACACTCGCCGGGGGCTATAAAGCTTTCAGGAATTATGTATTAAAAAGTTTCGACCAGGCTTTTAATTTTAAAATAGTAGGCGGATACACGGGATCCGGCAAAACAGAAGTGCTCAACAGGCTGGGTAAAAATGGAGAAAGTTTTATAGACCTTGAAGCCATTGCGTCTCATAAAGGCTCAGCATTCGGCAGTCATAAAATGCCCCCACAGCCTTCACAGGAAATGTTTGAGAACCTTCTGAGCACACGGCTGAATGATGTATACAACAGCCATCCCTTCTCTCCCATCTGGCTCGAAGATGAAAGTCAGCGAATAGGAAATATAAACATACCCAATGCCATATGGGAGAAAATGAGAAGCTCACCGGTTTTTTTCCTGGATATCCCTTTTGAACAAAGACTTGACCACCTGGTGGAAGAATACCAGGATTGCGACAAACAAAAACTCATTGAATCCACCCTCAGGATCAGCAAAAGATTAGGCCCCCTTGAAACCCGAAACACAGTGACCCACCTTGAAAACGGTGAATTCACAGAAGCTTTCCGGTATCTTTTGCTATATTATGATAAACTTTATCTGAAAGGCCTGCACAATCGGGAACGCTTATTGACGTTATTGACTAATATCCCGTGTAAATCAGTAGACCCTGAAAATGCCCGCCTGCTAACCAAATATCAAACTGCATGAAAAACCTGTTCCTGATTATTTTTTTACTGGTATCAATTGCTGCCACAGCTCAAAAGATAGGTGGTTTTTACTCTGGAACCCTTTTCAATGATACTACTAAAATGACCCAAAGCTATGAGCTAGCCCTTAATGAATACAGGGGCAGGATAACAGGATACTCCTACGTTACATTTGTTTCAAAAGATACATTTTACTGGGGAATAAGAAAAGTGGTTGCAAGAATTGAGGGCGACTCGCTTGTAGTTAAAGATGATAAGATCATAGCTAATAATTTTCCGGAGCCACCAGCCCGGAAAGTTGGAAGGATCATTACCATACCATTGAATGGCCAGGATAGTGTTGTTACACTGAATGGTTCATGGAAGACCAACAAAACAAAAACCTATTATTCTGTTCCAGGATCCATTGACCTCGACCGGTCATCGGACAGTTCCTCCTCTCCCCTTATAAGGCATTTACGGGAGCTCAACATCATTGAAAGTCCCGTTTACGCTGCTACCGCAGATGTAAAACAGGAAAAGAAAGAATCCAGGGTGAAAGTGAAGAAAGAAAAAGATGAAGTAAAGATCAAAGTTGAAGCAGATGAAACCGAAACCGGAGAAGTGATCAAAACAGAACCAGTTCTGCTAAGCTATAACCTCAGGCAAACCAAAATATTACAAACAATAGATGTTATTTCAGACAGTCTGGTACTTGCATTTTATGATAATGGTGTAGTTGATGGCGATTCTGTTTCAGTTTATCTCAATAATGAAAATATTATTTCAAATGCAAGACTGAGAACAGTGGCCACCAAGAAGATAATTTATGTAAAGGATGTGGATCTTGAATTACTACTCGTAGCCGAAAACCTCGGTTCAATTCCACCCAACACAGGTTTGCTTACCATAAAAGACGGAGAAAAAAATTACCAGATAAATTTCTCTGCCGATATGCTAACAAATGCATCCATTATATTGAAACGAAAGAAAAAATGAGCAGCGCCACAGCTTTATCTTTGGCAAATGCCTGAAGAACAAATTAAACTGACACAATTCTCAAAGGGCGGCGGCTGTGGATGTAAGATCGCCCCTTCTGTTTTGCAACAAATTCTCCAAACCAGTAACAGCAGCGTATTTGAAGATCTGCTTGTAGGTAATGAAAGTAGTGATGATGCAGCTGTTTACCGTTTGAACAATGAAACCCTGATTGTTTCAACTACTGATTTTTTTCTTCCCATTGTTGATGATCCTTTTGACTTCGGAAGGATTGCCGCAGCCAATGCCATCAGCGATGTGTATGCCATGGGCGCAAGTCCGTTGATGGCTATTGCCATTTTAGGATGGCCAGTTGAAAAGATCCCCGCAGCTATTGCAAAGGAAGTATTGGAAGGAGCAAGGTCTGTTTGCAGGGAAGCTGATATACCGCTGGCTGGCGGACATACCATTGACTCCAGCGATCCGATATTCGGACTTTCTGTTACGGGATCCGTTTCGTCAGATCATTTGAAAAAAAATAATACTGCTGAAATGGGAGATCGCTTATTCCTTACAAAACCCCTGGGAGTGGGAATAATGACAACGGCGCTTAAAAGAGGACTGCTCAATAAAGAACATTACGCGCCACTGATCAAACAATTAACCAGGCTGAATAACATTGGTGAAAAGCTTGCAAGGATCAAAGGTGTCAATGCCATGACCGATGTTACGGGTTTTGGATTGATGGGCCATATGATTGAAATGGCAGAAGGAAGTGGGTTAAGCGTAACCTTAAACTATAATTCAATTAAAAAAGTTGAAGGCCTTGAAGAATACCTCCAACAAAAAATTACTCCTGACGCCACATCACGCAACTGGAATAGTTACAGTTCTAAAATGCAATTTGAAAAAGGAGTGAATGTAATGGAAGCCTTTACCCTGCTACCGGATCCTCAAACCAATGGGGGTTTGCTGGTTGCGGTAAACGAAAATTCAATTGATGAATTTCAAACTGTCCTGGCCAATAATGATCTTGGTGATTTTACTAACCCCATCGGCACATTCATTTCAAAAAATGAAAAAACAATAATGGTTTCTGCATGAAAAGACTTTTATTGCTGATGCGTGTATTTTATCATTTTACCAATCGAAGTCCGGTTATCCAGATTCCTTATTTCACTACATTAATGAGCTTTTCATTGCTTTCATATTTAAACATAGCATCGCTATTTTCATTACTTGGATTAAGAAAGTTCATTTTCTCTCCTCTGCCATCACTTATACTATTATTTGGAATTTTGCCTTTTTTATTTTTTAAGGCGGGGAATGAATGCTTATTAAAACGGTCAAACCCTGATGTAGAGCAATTGCGGCTGGGCAAAAGACGTATCATAGTCTGGCTGTTATTTTCTATAGCTTTTATGATAACCAGTCTGGAGTTGACCAGACCGCGTTAATGCCGGTGTTGCAAAAATATTTCTGCCATCATACACCTCACGCTGCCACCTTCTACTGCTTCAATTATGGGAACGTCAATTGGCAGTATCAAACCAAATTTTTTAAGTTTCTCCTTTTGTTCCTTGTCAAGGCTGTCAAATGCAGTGGTACTCATCACAATAAATTTCTCATTCTTTGAATTCTTAAGATGGAGCATATTGCCGGCAAAGGCGCGCATTTGCTCATGTGTGATGTAAATATTTTCATGACCTGTTGTTTCCAGTAACTGTGCTACTGCAATCCTTTCTATATGATCCGTAATGGCTTTTGGGCAAAAAACTGAAAAGCCTTCACCAATGCACATCATTACGTTGGTATGATAGATCTCTCTTCCCTGTTCATCATGTGCAGTGAAGGTTAAAGCCCGGAACTGGTTAGCTGCTGCAAATTTTTCAATCACCGGCTGGTGCGTTCGCGGGGAAAGACAGGCATAAATGATCCTGTGTTCATGATCAAAAACCATGCTTCCTGTTCCTTCAAGATACATAGCCCCGGCTTCAAATTCGCTCCAGTCATGTATATCATCAACCTGGTAATTCTCTGAGATCATCTTAAGGATATCATCCCTTTTTTCCAGTCGCCTGCTTTTGGCAAACATCGGGAATACGGAAAGAACCTTATTATTGGCACAAAACCAGTTATTGGGAAAAACGGCATCCGGCTTTGGCGGGTCAACTGTATCTTCAACTACAACAACGTTGATATCATGATGACGCAATGTTGCTACCATTGTATCAAACTCTGTTAATACCTTTTGATGCAGCTCTCTCTGTAATGCGGAGGGTTTATTTTGATAATGATTATTAACGGCCGTTTCCGCATTGAAAGCAAATGCTGCCGGCCTTACCATTAAAACTGTATCTGTAATCTGCATCAAACCAGTAAATCAATTTTTTCTGCAAGCTTTTTATCTTTATCCGTAACTACATCGCCTGCATCATGGGTGCATAACCAGATCTCCACCGTATTCCAAACGTTTGTCCATTTTGGATGATGATTCATTTTTTCTGCTATCAGTGCTACCCTTGTCATAAATGAAAAGGCCTCGCTGAAATCCCTGAACTCAAATCTGCGATAGAGTGTGTTGTTCTTTTCCTGCCACATAAATATAATTTGATGATGTGATGATAGGGTTCATGTGAAATTAGGAAATTGAATTGTTTTTTTAAAGGAACAGGCAGCTGACAAGCTGCTAATAAGTTCTGCACCAGGTGCGTTTATCAATCCACTTGTGATATCGGTCAAAAAACAAGGTGCTCCTTGTTTTTGATCTTCTCATTTGTCAGCTCAATTACCAGCTGAACGCCGGCTACGCTGCGAATAGATTGAACAAGATGCTGAAGGGCTTCATCAGGAACAAAGTCATCTTTCAGCAGCCATAAAAAGTCCAGGTGCTTGAATTCAGGTAAAAGATACTCGCCATCATTCTGATTGTTGTACAGGTAGTGTTTAAGACAGGTTGTAGGTTCGTGGTATTCATATATAGTAAAGAAATAGTCCCTGTTTTTTTTCTTTAGCTGAATTTCCAGTTCATGATTGATGCGAAAATCAATACCAAGCAGCTGGTTTAATTGCCAGCAGAACTGGTAGTTCTTAACAGGAACCATTATGCCAAGAAGCTTTGTTTCTTCAAAAAAGTCATCAGTAAGCTCTTTGGTATCAAGTACCAGTTTCATTGCAAAGGGTTTGGTTCAAAGTAAATTACTAAAACTCTATTGGCGCAGAATGGGTCTGGCCATTCCTTGTGTAAGTTACTGTTGTCTTATCACCTTTTTTGAATTTAGACAATGCCTGCATATAATTTTCCATTGAAGCAACCTTATGCTGACCTAAGGAAATAATAATATCCCCGGCTTTGATCCCCGCTTTTTGTGCAGGCCTGTTATCAGTTACATTGTCCACCCTTAAGCCGGCCCCGCCAAAAGTATAATCAGGCATAACACCAAGTGTTACACTGAACCTGGCCGATGTGCCTGTCTGGGTCTCCCTGGTTTTTGTAAACGCAAGTTTATTATTTTGTTTGTCCTGCTTTTCAATCACACTCATTATATGCTTTACAATATGCATTGTGCCTGAATAGTTCACCCTGTCTGCATCATCGGTTGGCTTATGGTAATCGGTATGAAGTCCTGTGAAATAAAAAAGTACAGGAATATCTTTCAGGTAAAATGAAGTATGATCGCTGGGTCCTGTTCCGCTGGAGTCAAAACGAAAAGACAGTCCCTCATCATATAATGCCTTTCTTCCTTTGATGTTGTAGATCTCACCCCAGAATGGAGAAGTGCCAAATCCGCCTACGGTCAACAGCTTTGATGAATCGCTTAACCGGCCCACCATATCAAGATTGATCATATAATTTACAGAGGAAAGGTCAATGGTTGGATGCAGGGTGAAATATTTCGAACCAAATAAACCCAGTTCTTCACCGGAGAAAGCAATAAACAGGTAGTTGTTCTTTTTGTATTTTGAATGTTTAAGCAGGCGGGCCAGCTCGATCATAGATGCCGTACCGCTTGCATTATCATCTGCACCATTGTGTATCTGGTTAACAACATTACGGATCATTGAATTGCCATCCTCGCCAAAACCAAGATGGTCAAAATGAGCACCGATGATAACGGTTGATGCCGCTCCATTATCTATGAATCCTATCACATTATTCCCGGTCCTTTTTTTATCAGATATGTCAATTTGTAATTTTATTTCCAGGCTGGCTGCTTCATCAGAAAGATATTTTGAAGCAACTTCTTTAGAAAGATAAATAACAGGTATTCCAATAACTTCAGTTTTTTCTTTAGCATTGAATTTCAACCCGTCTTCTTTTTCCGAGGTATTAAAAATAAAAACGGCATTTGCTCCTTTTTGCTGTACCTGTTTGGCCGAATTAATGATGGCGTTCGAAATATCAAAATGCGGATTGGATGCATTGTCCTCAATCAGGTCCCTGAGGTCAAAGAACCATGGCATGCCGGGTTCCTGTAATGCAATAGAGGGAATGGATTCCAGGGTGATATTTGGGCTAATGATCAAAGGAAAATAATCCTTATGCAATTCCAGGAGGGTGTCATTTATGGAAAGCATGGTTGAAGGATTGATCTGCCTGCCTTCATTGATCTCAAAAGGTTGCAGGAATTCTGCAGAACCCTTTGGCAGAATTCCATTTTTTTTAAAGGCATCAATGATGTATTCCGCCGCAGCCGCTTCGCCTGGTGTTCCGGTACGCCGGCCTTCAAGCTTATCATCTGCCAGGTATTGAACATGGTGCTGGAGGTTGGTAATAATTTCCTTTTCGTCTTTTTTTAACTTTTGCGCATCGGCGAAGCCGGCAAAAGAAATGAAAAGGAAAATAAAATATATCTTTTTCACAGTCATTGATTTATAGGTAAGAAAGCAAAAATATTTAATGCCCGTGTAAAGAGACGAAAAATGGAATTTTTAAATTGTTCTTTTTCCCTAAGCCTTTGCTAAAACTTCCGATATCGTAAATCATTGCAGATGGGTCAGGCTACCTTTGCGGCGCTATAGTGTCGAAAAAAACCCTCCATATCGCATTAGTGGGTAACCCCAACAGCGGAAAAACCTCCTTGTTCAACGCACTCACCGGCCTCAATCAAAGAGTCGGCAATTTTCCGGGTGTAACAGTAGATAAGAAATCAGGATCAACCTATATCTCAGACAGTTTTTCCGGCCATATTATCGATCTGCCCGGAACCTATAGCCTATATCCCAAAAGGCTTGATGAATGGGTTAGCTACCGGGTTTTGCTTAACCAGGACAAGGAGATCAAAGCTGATATTTTTGTGATTGTGGTGGATGCCAGTAACCTCAAAAGGAACCTCCTTTTTTGCTCTCAGATACTCGACCTTAAAAAACCTGTTGTTGTAGCCCTGACCATGGCTGACCTGGCAAAAAGAAAGGGCATCCAGATAGACCTGGCCGCATTGGAAAGAGAACTTGGAGTTCCGGTGGTTTCCATTAATCCGAGGAAGAACAAAGGGATTGGACAGTTGAAAAAAGTTTTGGAACAAACAGCCACTCATCTCTATAAGGTTCCCGCCCGGGATTTTATTGACAATAATGAACTGGCTCCGGCGCCAATTAATGAAATCAAAAACGAACTTCCTGAATTAAGCGATTATTCTGCCATCCATTACCTGATCAATCATGAACAATTTGAATTGACGGGTGAGTTGCAGGATAAGATTGAGAATATAGAAAGGACCCACAACTTCAATCCTACCAAAACCCAGGCTACTGAAATATTGCAAAGGTATAGCCGCATCAAACACCTGATGAATGTTGCAGTTTCTGAGCCGGACCCCTTACAACAAACCATATTGACCGATAAGCTGGACAATGTACTGTTGCATCGCCGTTGGGGTTATCTGATCTTACTTGCGGTGCTGTTCATTTTGTTTCAGAGTGTATTCTGGCTGGCCCAATATCCCATGACCTGGATAGAAACAGGTTTTTCATTAATAAGTGGTGGGTTGTCAGATGCATTGCCCGAAGCCTGGTGGAGCGATCTGCTTATCAATGGAATTGTTGCAGGTTTAAGCGGCATCCTCATTTTTGTTCCCCAGATCATGATCTTATTTGGTTTGATCACTTTACTGGAAGACAGTGGTTATATGGCCCGGATCAGCTTTCTAACGGACAGGCTTATGCGAACAGTAGGGTTGAACGGGAAAAGCGTAATGCCACTGATCAGTGGCTTTGCCTGTGCTGTGCCGGCCATCATGAGTGCAAGAAATATTGAAAACAGGAAAGAGCGCCTGCTCACCATCCTCATTACTCCATTAATGAGCTGTTCAGCAAGGTTGCCGGTTTATATTATTTTAATAGGTCTTGTAATTCCCAATACATATTTGTTGGGCTTTCTTGGCGTACAGGGCCTGGTGATGATGGGTCTTTACCTCTTCGGGCTTGTGATAGCGCTGCTTGTTTCTTTTGTAGCCAAATGGTTCATCAATATAAAAGAGAGAAGCTTTTTCATACTTGAACTGCCTACATACCGTTCTCCACGCCTGAAAAATGTTGGCCAGGCAATGGTGAATAAGGCAAGGATCTTTGTAACAGAAGCAGGAAAGATCATTATGGTGATCAGCCTTGTACTTTGGGCGCTCAGTTCTTATGGTCCGCCTAAAAGAATGGATGTTGTTGAAAAAAATTATGCGGAAGCAAAACGGGCACAGATCAAAACAAGTGAACAGATCGAAACCGAATATGCCAATGCAAAACTTGAGAATTCCTTTGCCGGCATACTTGGCAAATCCATTGAACCCGCTATTAAACCCCTTGGTTATGACTGGAGAATTGGAATAGCACTGATCACATCATTTGCAGCCAGGGAAGTTTTTGTTGGAACCATGGCAACATTGTATAGTGTTGGTGAGGATGAAGAAGGGCTTTTATTAAGCGACAAATTAAAGGCCGCAAAAAAACCAGATGGCAGCACCCTGTTTACCTTAGCTACAGGTGTATCGCTTATGATCTTTTATCTTTTCGCCATGCAGTGCATGAGCACCCTGGCCATAGTGAAAAGAGAAACAAGAAGCTGGAAGTTACCTGTAATCCAACTCGTTTATATGACGGGTCTTGCCTATATCATGAGCTTTATCTTTTATCAGTTGCTGAAATGATCCCATGCCAGTTTTGAAATCTTTCTAGTAAGCGTCCAGGCTTCATTTTCATTTTTCCAGCTTTGGTCTTTCAGGTTACTTGTAAAAACGGCAAATACATATCTTGCTCCCCTGCCGTTTACAAATAATATCTCACTTCTGCTGGCATTTACCGCACCACCTTTGCTCGCAATAAAAACATCGGAAGGGATTTGAGAAATAGATACCTCATCCCAAAAATTCCTTCCCATTAATCTAAGCATTTGCTCACTTCTTTCTTTGCTGATCACTCCACCATCTGATATCCTTTCCATAAGGTTTGCCATTTCCCATGGAGTGGTTTGCCCCCAGCCATATTGTTTCCAGTTGTCAAGTCTTCCCTGGGTTCTTGAATTCACTCTTGTATGCACATAACCCATACTATCTAGTATATTATTGATCCTGGTACCGGTGCCGGCAAGTTTTTGTAACCACAGGCTTGCGGTATTATCACTCATGGTAAGCATCAGCATCATCACTTTACCCAATTCAATCTTACTGGAATCTTCAAAGGATCCCAGTATATCCACTCCCTCGTATAATAAGGAATCTCTGTAGACCAGCTCCTGTTTATAATTTAATTCACCCTTGTGGATCTTATCCATAGTTCCAATTAATATGGGCACCTTAACGATGCTTGCAGTTGGAAAAATGGTATCTGCATTGATGGATACCGTCTTTCCATTTTCAAGGTTCTTAATATAAACTCCGATCTTCCCATTAAAGCCCTGGATTTCCGATTCTATTTTCTTCTGAAGTTTTTTATCTGTTTTCTGGGCTGAACAATGCAAATAAAAAATGCAGCCCAGTAAAAGAAAGTAATATTTCATTTAAATGATTTGTTTTGTTTACTTGATTTTGCTTGTGAATTTTTCATGTAATCCAATACCAGGAAACAATATGCTTTGATTCCCGATTTCATTCCTGCTTCATCAATATAAAAATCGGGTGTATGATGTGCGGCTGTAAGTTTTGGATCTTTACCAGGCGTCATTCCTCCAACATAAAAATATAAGGAGGGAACTTTCGCTGCAAAAAAAGAAAAATCCTCTGCACCCATAACTGCATTCATCACTACTGCATTGTTATTGGTGGCTTTTTGAAGAGAGGGCAACATTTGAATGGTTAGCGCAGGGTCATTATAGGTGACCAGTGTTTTTGAATCAATTTTTACTTCGGCTGAAGCACCTCCCGCTTCTGCAATATTTTTTGCCGTTCTTTCAATTCTATACCAGATATCTTTTTGCATGGCAGTATCCAGCGTCCTGATGGTGCCGGAAAGCACAACCTGTTCGGGAATGATATTTTGCCTAACACCCGCTTTGAAAATGGTGGTAGAGATCACCACCGGATTTTTTGTTAGATCCGTTTGCCTGCTTACAATATGCTGAAGCCCCTGTATGATCTGGGCACCTATGGCTACCGGATCTATTCCCATCCACGGTTGTGCTCCGTGCGATTGTTTTCCATTGATGGTTATGGTAAACCAATCCGACGCAGCCATCATTCCTTCCTGACGGTATTTGATCTGTCCGGCTGGAGTCTGTGCATTGATATGAAGACCAAACATGACGTCAACATCCGGATTTTCAAGCACTCCTTCCTTTACCATTAAAGGGGCGCCACCTTCCTCACCTTCAGGTGGACCTTCTTCCGCAGGCTGAAAAACAAATTTCACCGTACCATTTAAATCTTTTTTCATACCTGCAAGGATCTCTGCGGCACTCATCAGCATGGCCACATGAGTATCATGTCCGCAGGCATGCATTACTCCCACTTCCTGATCGTTATGAATTCCTTTTACTTTGGAGGCAAAGGGAATGTCAACTCTTTCCGTAACCGGCAGTCCATCCATATCGGCACGAAGCGCAATAACGGGTCCGGGCTTTCCTCCCTTAAGAATTCCGACAACACCGGTTTTTGCTACACCTTCTTTTACTTCCATTCCAAGTGACCTGAGATGATCGGCAATAATTTTTGCAGTACGTACTTCCCTGTTACTTAGTTCCGGGTTTTGGTGAAAATCCCGTCGCCATGAAATAGTTTTAGATTCCATTTTTTCAACTGCGTCTATAATATATTGTTCACCTGAACTGGTTTGCGCTTCCGCAATTGTTATGCTTAATATGCAGATAAAATATAGAATGGGCTTCATCACATGTTTTGTTTTGGGAAAAATAAATTTAAATCATTCATGTAACAATCAAAAGATTCATTTGAATTTGTAATGAGGTTCCGGGAGAACAAAAAAATAATATACTGGGCAGCTAGAATGAATTTTTTAAATTTAACCCGATATGATGCTTCGCCATGTGCCTTTTTTGAAGAGTGTTCTCCTGTATAGTGTTTCTGCATTTGGGGGTCCGCAGGCACATATTGCCATGATGATGAAGATGTTTGTTCAAAAAACGCCCTATGTTACAAAGGAAGAATTATTGGAGTATAACGCTTTTTGCAATTTATTACCCGGCGCTTCGTCAACACAAACAGTTACCCTGATTGGCTATAAAAGAGGTGGGGTGTCCCTTGCTATCGTTACATTATTGATCTGGATAGCACCTGCATGTTTTTTAATGGGCGCATTTTCTTTTTTGCTTCATTACATAGACCGTACTTCCCTGCATGCAGATATATTTAAATTCATTCCTTCGCTGGCTGTAGGGTTTTTAGCCTATGCCTCGGTTATGGCTTTTGGAGTTTCTGTCCGAAATACCATTACGTGGATCATAATGCTGGCATGTACTGCATTAACCTATCTCCTTTTTAATTCGCCCTGGATCTTCCCTGCATTGATCATAGCAGGTGGGGTGGCAACCAACCTAAGTCATAAAAGAATACCGCAGGTTGAAACAAAACCAAAAAAAATCAAATGGTGGAACATCTGGTTGTTTGCAATTGTTTTTATAGCAGCGGGGGTCATTAGTGAAACTGCAAGGAAAAACGACTGGCCAGACCGCAAGCCATTGAATCTTTTTGAAAACACATACAGGATGGGCAGCCTTGTATTTGGAGGAGGGCAGGTGCTTATGCCTATGATGTATGAACAATTTTCTGTTCGGCCGGATATCATAAAAGTAAAAAGACCCGAAGCAGCCGGAAATATCATAGAAATTGACAGGGATGAAATGACCACGGGAATGGGAATTGTAAGGGCTATGCCGGGTCCTGTTTTTTCCATTGCCTCTTTTACCGGCGGTATGGCATTAAGAGATCAGGGACCTTACATGCAGGTAATTGGATGTTTGATTGGTTCTATTGCTATCTTCTTTCCGAGTGCATTACTGGTTTTATTCTTCTTCCCCATATGGAATAACCTCAAAAAATATGCAGCCGTTTACAGGTCACTTGAAGGGATCAATGCCGCAGTGGTAGGAATAATGATCGCTTCCACCCTGTATATCATGAAAGACATTTCTCTTGTTGAAGTAAAAACAACAAGCCTGGTAAACATAGCCGTAATAACAGGAACATTTTTGCTCCTGCAATTCACAAAAATCGGTTCACCCGTTATTGTTGCTGCCTGCCTTTTGCTGGGTTATTTTTTTGAAAGTTTTTGAAATATCCTCCGGCCAGGATCTCTTCTTCAACAATGGGGGGGACAAGGTATTTGATGGATTTTCCATTCCTGATCAACTCACGTATATGAGTAGCCGAAATTTCCAGCAGGGGAGCGTTCATGATTTGAATTCTGGCGCCCCTGTTATTCTCTATTTCAAAACCAGGCCTTTTATAGATCAAAATGGAATAATCTGAAATGATCAATTCGGAATTTTTCCATTTCCCCAGGTTCTGGAAACTATCACTTCCCATAATAAGAGAAAACTGATGCTCCGGATATTTTTCCTTCAGGTAGGCAAGCGTATGAACTGTATAGGAAGGGCGCGGAAGAAAAAATTCGATATCACTTACCTTCATCCTCGGATCATCTTCTATGGCTTTTTGCAACAGGTGCATCCGGTCGTATTCATTCAATAGATTTTCTGACTCCTTAAAAGGGTTCTGGGGTGAAACCACAAACCAGATCTTTTTAAGGTCTGATTCATTCAAAATATGGCTGGCAATGATCAGGTGCCCGGAATGAATAGGATTAAAAGAACCAAAATACAGCCCTATTTTCATCTATCTATCTGATTTTCAATTTATTAGAAACAAATATCTGGTTGGCTTCGTTCTTTCGCAAACTGAGTGAATAGCCTGCAATTCTAATTGAGATCGGATCACCCAGCGGAGCAATTTGCTCTACTACCACACTCTCGCCTGGCAGGCAGCCCATCTCCATTAATTTCAACTCCAGTTCTGAATTGTCAAAACTCAGGATAGTTGCCTGCTCACCCGATTTCAATTCTGATAATCTCATGCTCATAGATTCCAAAACTATTGCAACTCAATTATAAGCTGTTTACGATTTTTGGATAATGAAGTCTGTTCCGGAAAGAATATCATTTAATTATCAAACCGCCTTTTCGGGGTTTACCAATCGTAATGACCTTAAATCGTTCTTGAAAAAGGTCTTTAAAAAGGAAGGAAGAAAAATTGAAAGGGTCGATTTTATCTTTTGTACAGATCAGTTCCTCCTGGATTTAAACCGGCAACACCTCAATCACAATACCTATACGGATATCATCACTTTTGACCTTTCGCTTCCAGGCCAAAAAGCCATAGCGGAGATCTACATCAGTGTAGAAAGAGTCAGGGAAAATGCCAAACTGTTCAATACCGGTTTTGCAATGGAACTACATAGGGTAATTATACATGGCGTTTTGCATCTATGCGGCTATAAGGATAAGATAAAACGAGACCAGCTTGAAATGAGACAAAAAGAAAACTATTATTTAAAGGCCTATTTCGATTAAACGTCCTATACGTTTCACGTGGAACCTACTTTGGATTTAACATGTTTCCCGTGAAACATTCGGGTAATTTTGCTGGCTTATGTTTCAGGAATATGACATTATAGTAGTAGGGGCGGGGCATGCAGGATGTGAAGCAGCCGCTGCAGCAGCAAATATGGGCTCAAGCGTACTGCTCATTACCATGAATATGCAGACGATCGCACAAATGAGTTGTAATCCTGCCATGGGTGGTATAGCTAAAGGGCAAATTGTAAGGGAGATAGATGCACTCGGTGGTTATTCAGGCATCGTTTCTGATTATTCTACCATTCAATTCAGGATGCTGAACCGTTCAAAAGGTCCGGCCATGTGGAGCCCCCGAACCCAGAACGATAGAATGCTTTTTGCCCTGAAATGGAGGGAAATGCTGGAGCAAACGGATAACGTTTCCTTTTATCAGGACATGGTCAGGCAATTAATTGTAGAAAACGGCCAGGTAAAAGGTGTAGTAACAGGTCTGGGTCATGAGATCAGAGCAAAAGCCGTTGTATTGACCAATGGAACTTTTTTAAATGGGGTCATTCACATAGGTGAGAAAAGGTTAGGGGGCGGCAGGGTAGCAGAACGTGCTGCAGAAGGACTGACCGAACAATTAGTGAGCCTTGGATTTCAAAGCGACCGATTAAAAACCGGAACACCGCCCAGGGTGGATGGAAGGTCTTTGGACTATTCAAAAATGGAGGAACAAAAAGGCGATAATGTTATTGAAGGCTTTTCTTATTTGAATATCCCCCGAATTAAAGAACAAAAGAGCTGCTGGATCACTTATACCAGTTCAGAAGTGCATGAAATATTAAAAACCGGTTTTGACAGAAGTCCCATGTATACAGGAAGAATAGAAGGAACCGGTCCACGTTATTGCCCGAGCATCGAAGACAAGATCAACCGTTTTGCAGAAAGAGACAGGCATCAACTATTTGTAGAGCCCGAAGGCTGGAATACCGTTGAAGTCTATGTAAATGGATTTTCGACTTCCTTGCCCGAAGAGGTGCAATACCAGGCCCTGCGAAAGGTGCCGGGATTTGAAAATGTAAAATTCTTCAGACCGGGATACGCTATTGAGTATGATTTCTTTCCGCCCACTCAGTTAAACTACAGCCTTGAGACAAGAGCGATCAGGAATTTGTTTTTTGCCGGGCAGATCAATGGAACCACGGGCTATGAAGAAGCAGCCTGCCAGGGATTGATGGCAGGAATCAATGCACATCTTAAAATTAAAAATGAACAACCCCTGATCCTGAAAAGAAGTGAAGCCTACATTGGTGTTTTAATTGATGATCTGATCAGCAAAGGCACGCAGGAACCTTATCGCATGTTTACTTCCAGGGCTGAGTTCAGAACTTTATTGAGACAGGATAATGCAGATCTGCGGTTAACTGAATTAAGTTACAGGCTTGGACTTGCCAGCCAGGAAAGAATGGACAGGGTACTGGAAAAAAGAAAAGAAGTACAAGAGATCAGGCTTGGGTTGAGTAACCTCCAGATAGACCCGGTTGAAGCCAACCCCTATTTTTTATCCATAGGCAGCGCACAGATCAGTGAAAAACAAAAAGCAGAAAAGATCCTTATGCGGCCAGGTATTTCACTGAAAGATCTCTCTTCACATATGCCCTCCATTTATCAATTGCTTAAAGGGTATAAAGATGATTCGATAGAACAGGCAGAAGTTCAAATGAAATACCAGGTTTATATTGATAAAGAAAAAGAATTAGTAGCCAGAATGAAACAACTCGAAGACCTGGAAATTCCAGATCTATTTGATTATCAACGCATTGTGTCGCTTGGGGTTGAAGCCAGGGAAAAATTGAACAAGCATCGTCCTAAAACGCTTGGACAGGCCAGCCGTATCTCAGGAATCAACCCTAGTGATGTACAGATCCTGATGGTATTCATGGGCAGATAAAGAAGTCTTCCTTTAAATAAGCTGTGTCTATTGTTTAATCATAGTAACCTGACCGGGTTGGTGCTGCAATTTAATCCTGTACTGGCCGGAGGCTAAATTACCAGGCAGGTCAATTACCGTTCTGTTAGAACCAATTACTGTTTTCAACTGCTTACGATAAACAACCTGGCCATTAAGGTTTATAATCTCCAACAAGCGGGTTTCTTCTTTTTTGGAAGTATACGCAACGGTTATATGATCTGAAATGATGGTAGGGAAAGCGCTGAATCCGCTATTACGTGGAGTACCAAGAATAATAGTCTTGCTGTACGCGAAACTACCATCCAGGTTTACCATTTTAAGACGGTAATATTTTTTGGTTTCATTTCGTGAATAGTCCGTATAGGTATATGAAGTAGCGGCACCTTTACCCTGAATCGTTCCAATTTCTTCAAATTCTTTTCCATCCATGCTCTTCTCAATGCTATAGTAATCGAACTCAGTTTCCTCTGTAGTATTCCAGAAAAGTTTAGAAGCGCCGTTCTGGTCGGCCAGGCCATCAAATGAAGTTAAAGTAACGGGAAGGGGAACACTTTTTTGAAAACTTATATTTCCGATGGCAATATTCTGAACGGTTGGATCAGCCAGGGCACCCGCAGAATTGGTATAACGAATCCGGAATGAGGTAATATAAAAGCCCTCAAATTTACAAATTATGGTTCCCTTTTGATCAGTGGCATCTGATGCCGTATTACCCGACATGCCATAGGCAGAATTTACATATGCCGTATTGCCGGAAATAAACATAAAGTTGGGATCCGTAGCTGCATCATATTTTGTAATGGTAGCCCCTCCACTCAACATGCCTATATAACCCGTGACCGTTATTTTATCATAATAATTATCGAGCGTATTGTGAAGCCTGTCAATGTCAGCTAAATTGA
>CAMPIQ010000036.1 GCA_946886475.1 uncultured Chitinophagales bacterium
TCTCTTTCTCTTTCTCATCCGTGTCCCGGTATAACAATCCCTTTCAGCTTCTTATACATTTCTGTTGCATATTCGTCTGTCATGCTGCTTAAATGGTCCAGGGCATTCATCACTTTTGCATAATGAGATGCAGTTTCCCTGAATTCGGTAAACTGGTATGGAAATAAATTAAGGATCTTCTCTTCTTTATGAGAAGGTTTCTCCTTCAATAGGGCAGGCACAAAAAGATCCAGCAATTCAGACATAACATTGAAGCCTGCAATTTCAACCTGAACTACCGTATCATGACCATAAATTTTCTTTACTGAAATATCCTGAACGTGTTTCAATGCATTTTGCACATTTTCAATATCATCAATAAGACTATTGTTATACACGCCATCCAGGATCTTTTGTTTATTGAAATCAAAAACAGCTGCTACGCTGCTCACCAGTAAATTAATGACCCTGGCTCTTAAAAAAGCAATGGCTTCATTTGTATCCGTGACAGACTTATAATACCCATGTGTTTTGTCTGCTACCTTTTTATCAATGGCCTCCAGTATCTGCATATAGGCAGATTCCACTTCTTCTTTGCTTAATATCCCCAGTCTTTGTGCATCTTCCATGTCCACAATGCTGTAACAAATATCATCAGCAGCCTCCACCAGGTAAACAAATGGATGACGTTTAAAGACCAAAGGTTCATCAGACTCCCGTATCATTTGCAGTTCCTCTGCAATTTCAGCTACGGTGTCCTTTTCCGCCTGGAAAAATCCATATTTTTTTCTGTGCCTCCAATTCCTGTCAACTGCAACAGATTCGCAAGGGTATTTTAATATGGATGCAACGGTTGTATAGGTAAGTCCGAACCCACCGGTAAACCTTCCCCTGAAACTATGTGTGAGTATACGAACGGCATTGGCATTACCTTCGAAAGCCGTAAGGTCCCTCCATTCCTTAAGTGAAAAGAAATCTCTCAGGGCAGTGCCTTCCATTTTTTCATCCGCATTCACAATGAAATAAGATGAAATTGCTTTTTCACCTGAATGACCAAAAGCAGGGTTACCTATATCATGTGCAAGACAGGCTGCTGCAATTACATTAGCAAGCTCATAACGGTAAAATTCAAATGCTTCTTCTTTTGCTTTGAGGGAAGTACTGATATTTTCCCCAATTATCTTTCCCAGCGATCTTCCCACCGAAGCTACCTCCAGTGAATGTGTAAGCCGGTTATGAACAAATGAAGTTCCCGGCAATGGAAATACCTGGGTTTTATTCTGCAACCTTCTGAAAGCTGAAGAAAAAATAAGACGGTCAAAATCCCGTTGAAAACCTGATCTTGTCCCTGGCGTTACTTTATCGGAGCCAACCCTTTTTTCCGTAAATATATTTTCAAACTGCATGGATGTTGCTTGGCGGGTAAATGTATATAACTAAGCGGAATAAAAAGTAAAATGAAGATTTCACTTCTTTCTTTCTGCTTCAGGCACAAAAAAAATCCCATTCCTTTCGAAACGGGATATTAAAAACTAATGATGAAAACAGAAAGAATTTTAAACTTTTAAGTACCAGAGCACGCCCAACAACAGGATCAAAAAAACAATTGTGTGTAACAGATCCTGGCCGTAATCTCTTTCAACTGGTTTGTGTTTCATAGCAGTACAATTTAACATTAACAATACTCACAGGACTGGATGCTATGATTTTTCGGGATCGGGATTAACAGGAGGAATTCTGATTTTGGTAAAAGGTTTCCCCCGGTGGCTTTTCAAGGGAGGTTGGAAGTAAATACTGGTGTAAACTTATTACCCCGATATGTAAAATGCAATCGTGGTTTTACGAATGAAATATTTTTTAACAAGGGTTAAAGGGGAACACAGGCCTGGTGTGGAAAACTTTTCATTTTTTGATCTCGTAGTTCTACGATAACCCCACAAAAGCGATGAACAAAAAAGGCTTCTTATCCATTCAAATTTTTAAGTCTCTTAGTCTGATCAGGATGTGTTGATGCCGACTTATTTTCTTTATAGAACCATGGCAACCGGAAGTATTCTTCCATGATGATCCAGGGAAATTGTTTCTGCAATTTGAACCGGGTGCCTTTTGAAAAAACGGGATTATCTGTTAGTAATAGCATGGCTGATGCTAAAAGAAACACCAGCCACCAGGCAAGAGGCTGCGCTGCAATGCCCATGAAAGAATAAATTCGTGATGAGGACGGATGAAGAGGAAGGTAGGTAACTGTAACATATTTATCATTCAGATTTATGTCGTTTCGGAGATAGCTATTTTGATATGGCTTTCCCTCTACATGATAAAGCACAGTGACCCTGCTTACTGCAAATGGAGGTATCACCCTTGCCCTGGTTTTTTCACCAAACAGCCAGCAACTAAAATAAACAACCAAACCAAGGGTAATGATACCATTCAAAATAAAGAACATGGAAAGCTTGCCAATTTTCATGGAAGAAAGTTATGAATTTTGGAAAGCAAACATGTAGAGGGAATGACAGATTAAGGCCAACAGGCGGTTAAGTTTTCTGAAATTATATTTAAGGCCTGCAAAAAAATATCTAATCTTATTCAATGAGAAGAAAGCCCGGGTATTATTAAAGTAAATTATTTAATCTGATTGAATTTTTCGAATGGCCACAGGTGAAGGCCTGCTTACTAACCTGTACCTTAATACAATATCCTCATTATAAATGAGGTGAAGCCAGTCCACTCCGGCCGAAGGCAGGATGAAAGTATAAACAGCTTTATTCCTGTAATAAACCGGATCAATAAAAACAGAACGTGGCGAGGACACCAGGATGGCGGAATCAAAAAAAGGATCCGGGGATATCTTTTTATCCCTGTTCCTGTCCTTTATTTCCAATTCAATTCTTATGGTATCCCCTTCATCACCTTCAATGATCCCTTTTGAATGACTCAACCAGCCAATGGTATATTTTACAAAAGATTTCTGCTGAAAAGGCGAACGTCTGAATTCAGCTATTTTAGGAATATCATCCAATAGTGACCAACGCAGGTCGTCGGGAAAATGATCATAAATAAATTTGGCGGGAGGAACAAGAAAATAACTGTCATCGGTGTGCTGAACAAATTCATCATTCTGGTCTATATAACCACTTCCCCATGTTACATCAAGCAGGTGCCATGCACTGTCTATCCTCACCGCATTCCATGAATGGTTGGTCCTGAAGGATGACCTTCCCTGGCCACAGCTTGCATAACCCGTTATCACCTCACTTTTAATTCCCGCATAATTACAAAGCGTTGCAAATAGTTTTGCATATCCTTCGCAAACTGCAATTCTTCTCCTCAATACCTGGTAGGCGGTCATTTCATATGCAGTCTTCCATTCTACGCTATCCGGAAGTACATCATCAATATTTCGAACGCGGTGCGTTGGCCTGAAGATGCCGGTATTGTATGCAATATTCCTGGTGATCCAGCTAAAAATGGCCCGGACCTTTTCATGTTCCGTTATAAAAGGTGATGATAATTTATAGGCAAGTGAATCGGGTGACATGGCATTGACATTTTGAACCTTCCAGTCAATTTCATGGTAGTTCCCGGACCTGTATTGTGAAAATACAGGAAGGGCCAAAACCAACAGGCAAACACCCAAAAAACATTTGATAACCTTCATATCCCAACCCCTGTTCAATTTAATTTATTTTGGCCACTATCCCGGAGGGATACCGGAAATTATAAAATATATGTTCAATAAATATGGCTGGTTACTTCATGTAAACAAACGTGTTGCGCAGAGTGTATTGTACCGGCCGGGAAGATAAAAAAGCCACCAGGTATACCTGGTGGCCGGTTACCGCTTAAAGCGGAACAGATATTTTGATGGAGCAACCCGGTCAGGCGATACCGACCGAAGGTTTCCATGAATATTCTGTAGATGTCATGAATACCTCCTTTTCTTTGGTGAGGGATGAAGTTACGATGAAATAAAATAGTTCCTAAAGTCGTTGCTGAAATTTTGACCCAATATTTTTATTATTTACAGTTCGTTAAGAAAGTGTGATCAGGATCAAATCTGCAGGTATGACTTTTGAATGAATGAGATGTTCCTGCAGTATTGAGATAAAGCATTGACAATGGATCCGGTATTTTTGTAAAGTCAGGATGAAGAAAAATATTTATCTAAAGGTGCAGAGGATAAAACTGAAAAATTTTACACCCGGATCTAATAACATTTTTTCTCATAACCCAACCCAGCTCAAACAATGAATGAAGCGCTTTTTATACAGGCAGTTAATGAAAGATCTAAAGAAGTGAACATGAACCCTCTTCTTTTACTATCGGGAATTGAAGGGCTGTATACTTTTAAGGATGTTCAACTCAATGCCATAAATTATGAATTCCTGGATAGTCTGATACTTAGCATTTTTGCACTTCGTGTAGGCGACCAGTTCCATTCCATTGCAGAAGAAAACCTTTCCAGCCAGCAACCTGGATTAAAGCAGTCTGCCCATTATGAACTATCTGAAATGAGTGCTGATGACATCAGCCGGTCGGATAATCCTTATCTCCAGTCGTTCGCCCGCATTCTTGCAGGCAAAAGCCCGGTGAGGAAATACCATGAAAAAGCTTTGGAAGTAGCTGCACTGGAAATAAAAAAGGCTCAGTTGATTTTTGGAAATGAAAGCATCAGCATTATAATCCTTTCCATTTGTAAAAACGACCCTGAAGATGTATTAGGACTGGCTTCCCTGTTCCGTGCCTGAGTGTGATGCAAAGAACAACAAGGTATTTTTTACCTGTTGCTGCCAGTAACTCCATTGATGGCCACCCGGAAATTCTTCATACACATGATCAATACCTGCTTTTTGCAACTGCTGGTGAAGCTGACGGTTGTAGGATATCAGTTCATCCCCGGTTCCACAATCAAACCTTAATGGAGGAAGGTGGTTTTTATATTTGATAATGGTTTCCAA
This sequence comes from uncultured Chitinophagales bacterium, assembly GCA_946886475.1. The sequence continues at coordinate 4,938 of CAMPIQ010000036.1, forward strand.
ACAATCCTCTCCTGTTTTATCCGCCTGTCTGTATTGATCTATATCCTCTTCAACAAATAATGGCAATTGATCAATATTAATTATGGATGAATGAACTGAGACAGCCTTGAAAAGCTGGTGGTAACGGCAACCAATTTTCAATGCGCCAAATCCTCCCATGGATAATCCAGAAATGAAAAATAGAGATGAAGCACTCACCTCCGGAAAACATTCCCGGATTGCTGCCGGCACATCTTCAGCAATCCATTTTTCAAAATCATATCCATTATGTTGCAGGTAACCTGAACCATCACCCCATAATCCATCGGAAGGCATGGCAAGTATCATGGGAGGGATCAAACCTTCATGGATCATTTTCATAGCAGAAACATGAACACCGCCATTTAAGGCCCAGCTCCAGCAACTTCCATAAACTCCATGCAATAAAATAACAACGGGCAGGTTCTTCTCTATAACCGGCGGAACAAATACGCAGATATCGCCACGGCCTCTTAAATTTTTTGATTTAACGGTGATAAACCTCAGGTGATCCTTTTCAAATGCAGGATCCGAAACTTCTATTGTTCTGAATTTCGATGCCATAATTAAAACAGAATTACACCCTTGGCATTTCGTCCGTTCAGCATATCATCAAAAGCTTTTCCCAGATCTTCTATTGCATACGTTCTTGTAACCATTTCATCCAGCTTCAGCGCTCCATTTTCATAATGTTCAATAATATCAGGAAAGTCAACCTGCGGACGGCATTTGCCGTAAAGTGGATTTATATATATTTTATCCCATTCAAAAAGATTCATGTCAAAATTAATTTCCTGTTCAATTCCACTTACCTGTATGGCCATACCTGCATTTCTTATCATGGCAAGCGGTGCCGCTCCTAATTGAGGAATGGCCGTACATTCAAATGCATAATCAGCTCCATGACCACCGAGTATTTTTTTTACTTCTCCGGCAGCATGTAAAAGCCCCTTATCATTTCCCTTTGCCTGAAGGATATCTGTAGCACCAAATTGCAGTGCCATCTGCAGCCTGTCTTCATTTATATCAACAGCTATGATCCTTCCTGCCTTTGCTATCCTGGCACCCTGGATCACATTGAGCCCAACACCACCTGCTCCAAGTACTACCACAGACTTTCCCTGTTTTACTTTAGCCGCATTGATCACAGAACCATAGCCTGTCATTACTCCGCAACCAATAATGGCTGCTGAAGAAGAAGGCATTTTTGAAGAATTATTTTTTACAACCGCGGCTTCTTTTACAAGCGTGTAACTGGAAAAGGTTCCAATATTAAATGACCGTACAATTCCTTCTCCCCTATACCTGGTACCTTCCAGGTGTGCATGTCCTCCGCTGAAATTATTTCCAGCTGTTACCGGCGAATTTTTTTCGCAGATGTGTTCATTACCTTCTTTGCATTGAAAACATTGGCCACAGGGAATGGCCCAGTTAAGAATCACCCTGTCCCCTGCCCTGACAGATTGAACCATGCTGCCGGTTTTAACCACTATGCCAGCGCCTTCATGACCCAGTACAATGGTTTTTCCCCAGCTGAGTGAATCATGATCAGTATGGCAAAGGCCAGCTGCTTCTATTTTCACCAGTACTTCACCGGCCAGCGGATCACCTACTTCAATTTCGTCTATAAAATATTTTCCATCGCCTTCTGAGATGGCGGCCTTACATACAATGGACATGAATTAAAGTACAAGAGGATTGATTTCGGTATCTATTTTTTCTCCTACAGGCGTATTCATCATCCATACCTCAAGGTCTTTTTTCTGCCAGCTGTTTTGTGGCTCATGAACTTTTGCACCATCTGCAAAATAAATTATGGTCATCACCTCACGCATAGAAGCGGAATTATTTCCAGGTGCATTGTGAATTGTATAACCATAATGCCAGGTGGCATCGCCTGCTTTCATCTCCGTGGCCCGGCTAATAGGGAAATTATTATCTTTTACATAATCATTATAGGCCTGTTCCGATTCATCAGAGATCTCATAATTAAAGATCCTCCCTTTTGTATGCGAGCCGGATGCAAAAGTGAGCATGCCCATGTTTACATTGATGTCAACCAGGGGCATCCACATGGTGATGGTATCTTTAGTGTCAATAGGCCAGTAGTATTGGTCCTGGTGCCATGGTGTAGGACCTCCTCCCGGCTCCTTGAACAATGCCTGATCGTGGTAGATCCTTACATTGTCCACACCCAGTAAATCAGCCGCCACTTTTGCAAAACGTTTGGCCATGACAAATTTTTTCACGTTTTCATCATTACGCCAAAGGTTCATGATCTGAAGGAATGCTTTACCGTAGGTATCACGTTCTTCCATCTTCCTTTTCTCTGTATTGTATTTTTCCGCAGCATGCACCAGTACTTCATGGTAGGCCTTCACTTCTTCCTGGCTCAATAAACCCCGTACCAGCGTATGGCCATCTTTTCTGAATTCATCAATCATGGACTGAGGAATCGATTTAAAATCGTTCAACTCAGGCAATTTTATTTCTGTAGTCATAATGTAAGCTTTGAACATGTAATTTAATTCCTGATCATGAGAAATGGATGATAAAATGGAAATTGCATCCTGAAAGGAACAAAAGCACTCTAAAAAAAATTATGTATGCATCCGCCTTAAAATGTCTCTGTCCGCTTTTCACACCACAGTCTCTTCAAATTTTCCATCTTTCAGCACCATCCCTTTTGCATTATTACCAAATGCGATCATTTCAATATTTGACCAATCCATAAAAGCAGTAGACTGTGCAAGCTCAATATGCGGAATTATACTGCCTGATCTTACAAGCAAAATACCGGGAACAGGTCCTGCATGGATCAAATGCCATTGTTTGCCCGGGTATGTTTGTTTTGAAAAATAATCGATCCATTCTCCTTCGGGCAGGTAAGTCTGTCTTGAATTTGTACCGGCTTCAAAAAGGGGTGCCACCAGCAGGTCATTCCCTAAAAGATACTGATCTTCCACCAGCCAGGCTGTAGGGTCACCGGGATAATTAAGCAATAAGGCTTTTACCAGTGGTAAGCCTTTACTGCATGCCAAAGCCGCCTGGGTATACAGGTAAGGCATCAGCCTGTATCTCAATTCAACAATCTTCCTGAATGTTTCCTGAAAGGTCTCACTGAATTCCCATGGCTCTCTGGGTGGAAATCCGTGAACCCTGCTATGTGAACTCATCAAACCCATAAATGCCCACCGCAAAAAAAGTTCTTCTTTGGGTGCACCGGAAAAGCCACCTATATCATGACTCCAGAATGTAAATCCGCTCAATCCAAACGAAAGTCCGCCGCGTAAAGTACCATACATTCCTGTGTCAGAAACCTCTGCATCACCACCCCAGTGTAAGGGATAACGCTGGCTGCCCGCCCATGCACTTCTTGCCCATATTATATGATTGCCGGTTTCTTCTTTTGTGATCTCACCCACCAGCCTGTTATAACGCAGGGGATACAGATTGTGTTCAAAAAAACCACTTCTTCCCGAAGCATAAAAACCTTTATAGGGGGCAGCTTCACCAAAATCAGCCTTGATCACGGAAGCGCCCAGGTCAAATAATTTTTTTAATTTACCTCTATACCACTCCACGGTTTTTTCATTGGAAAGATCCAGTATGGCATCTTCCGTTGCAACATTTCCATTTCCATCCTTTACATAAAGACCCTGGTCAACCACTTCATTAAAAATTGGATTCAAAGGAGTAAAATAAGGTATCTGCCATAGTGAAGTTTTAAATCCTTTCTCATTCAGCTCCTTCATCATTTTTTTTGGTTCGGGGAACTGTTCTTTACTGAATTCAAAATCACAATTGATCCCCTTTTTAAACCATCCGGCATCAATATGTATCACATCGCATGGGATGCTGTATTTTCTTAGATTGTCAGCAACCTTCTTCACCTCATCCTGGGATTGATAGCTGAATCGGCTCATCCACAAACCAAATGACCATAAGGGTGGTAAAGGACTTTTGCCGGTTACGGATGTATATTCAGTTAATATCTCTGAAGGGTTGCCTATAAAAATGAAAAGATCCAACTGGTCCTCACCCACAAACAATGATTTGGTACCATCCTGCGTAAATCCAAAATCAAATGTGCATGGAGACGAAGTATGCACAAACATTCCATAGCCACGGTTGCTCAAAAAAAACGGAATGGGCTTATACATTTGTTGTGAGGCGGTACTTTGTGCATCGGCAGCCCACAGCACAAGTTTTTGTCCTTTTTTATTTAAGGAAGTAAAGGACTCTCCACAACCAAAGATCCTCTCATCCGGGAATAGGGTAAAAGATGCCGCCACACTTCTTGAATAATCGTTTGTACGGCGCAAAAAGGAAAATGGAATGGCTTTGGAATGCATGGCCTGGAGTTCTACCATGCTTTGCGTACCGGTTAGTAATTTGCCCCCTGCATCCAGCACTTCAAATTGAAAAGCCGATCTGTTGATGACCACGGAACCATGTTCACTCTGATACCGTATCATTTTGTCATTCACTGCTGGCAACCATTCAGTATTTTCCGGCAACCGGCCCGACAACATCAACGATGGATGCTCTGCCTGCCTGGCCGTTGTGGTTTTCATTCTCAACCGAATGGTTCTTGAACTTATAAACGATACAGAAAAATCACACTGGGGGTGAACATCATAATCCTGGAAAGGAGCGCCTTTATCATCAAGCTGCTGTAAATGTTTATCAATTTTATTAAAGAACCAGTCAAGCGTATAACGGTGAAAATTCCACCGGATGCTGCCCTGATTTTTTGTTGCATCAAATGAGGTAATACGGCCGGGAATGTAATATTCATTTTCCAGTGCATAAAAGTCCTTGCTGATATCGATTGGATTGTTCAAAAATTCCTGCATGTTCCCATTACTTAATTAATAAACCTGAAATTCAATCCTGAAGTTTCATATCCCATACCACAATTCCATACGATCCCAGATCCACTTTCAGCTGATCACCGGAAATTTCGGGTCTTGCTTTCCCAAGCAGGTTCTCCATTTGCGGGCTGATACCTGGTTTACTCTCGCTAAAATCAATGGTTACCTGTTGCGAACTGCCTGAAAAATTTACAACCACCACGGCTGCCTGATTGTTCACATACCTCAGGAATGAAAACACACTATCATTATTATTCGGAAGGGTTTGATATAATCCATCCACCAAAGCATCATTGCTTTTACGCAGGCGGATCAAATCCCTGTAATAGTTCCAGAGTGAATTTGGATCATCTCTTTGCTCTTCGAGTGAAATTCCATCATTGGGTTGAACATTACTGCTGTCCCACCATGGACCAGTATCTTTATACCAGAAGCTCATTCCCCTCCCAGTATCAGACCTGTACCATTCAAAGGCTTCCCTCACCGGAATTTCATTGGCATCAGTCATGCCCCATTTCTTCCATTCACCTGCTCCGTACATTCCAATTTCCTGTCCGTAATAAATAACCGGTATCCCGCCTATCAGCAAATTTAATGTGGCCCCGATCTTTAATTTAGCAGGATGCTGCTGAACCAGGTAAGAAAACCTTGGCATATCGTGATTTTCAATAAATACCAACTGCTGTTTCTCGCGAGGCGTATAACCAAATAAGGAGTCGGCCATAATTTCCAGCTTTTGCTTATTGAAATTGCGTATCTCAAAAGCAATCCGGAAAGCAAATACACGGTCAACCAGTCCCTCTTCAAGATAATCCAAACCTAAAGATGCCCAGTTGGCCTGCTCAGCCACAAATGTGATATTTGGATTCACGGCTTTTAGTTTCGCTATAAGGGGCTTCCAGAAATTTTGGAACAGGTTGGTCCACTTCCCTTTGTTATCCAGGTCGTCCATCATATGGTCCAGCCTGAAGCCATCTACTCCGTCATCAAAATTGCCATCTCCATCAGGATCCAGCCAATGCTTATAAAGCTGGAAGAAATATTCTTTTACCTTTTCGTTGTTCAGGTTTATGGTAGTGATCTTGCGGGTGGAATCATTGTATCCTCTTAATTCGGTAAGATCAAAAATGATGGTTTCGGGTTCTGTATTGCCGGGCCCATTGTAAAGTAAATAATCACTGTAGGGCGAAGATGGATTTTTGTAAGAATCCCTATACCAGAGATGGTCCTCAGTTACGTACTGTGTCTCCATATCCATATAGAGCTTCATTCCTCTCTGGTGCATATCTTTTACAAGTGCTATATAATCCTCTTTTGTTCCAAACTCTTCATCTATCTTTTCAAAATCACCTGTGAAATAATTATGATAATAAATGGATTCATACAATGGCAGCAACAATACAGAAGTTACTCCCAGTTCCTGAAGGTAATCCAGTTTCTGACGAAGGCCATTAAGATCACCATGCATATCTCCATTGGTATCATAAAAACTTCTTTGCACCACATGATAGATCACTTCATTATTTGGCGAATTCAAAGCTACCTCAGATGAAGGCTCGCGGTACTGCATGGTACAGCCATGAAAAAGAATTAAGGCAAGGGCACAGAAACATAAAACTCTTAAATGCATATGATCTTAGTTTTTTCTTTTTGAAAAAAGCCAGGGAAGCAGATCCTTTTCCGCAAATGCGGGGTCCCAGCTATTATGATTGGCTTCCGGATATAAAGTAAATTTCACATCCGCCTTTTCCTTTTTTAAAGCAGCAGCAATAGCTATTGAAGAACCAGGAGGTACCACATCATCTTTTCCCCCGTGAAATATCCACCAGCTTATTTTTTTTACATCATCAGCAATCGCAACATCGGTAGCGCCGCAGATTGGAAAGGCGGCGGCAAATAATTTTGGATTTCTCCTCGTTATTTCAAATGTTCCCATGGCGCCCATAGACAATCCGCCAATATAAATTCTTTTTTTATCAACTTTTGCTTCGCGTTTATAATGAGCTATCAATTTTTCAACCAGCTGCAATGAACGGGTTGCGGGCTTTTCCGGCTGAACCTGAAATATTCTGTTTCCTGAACTGTCCCTGCCCAGTTTGTAATTGGCCCAGCTGTCATTCACCGGGCACTGTGGAAATATTACAATCGCTGGAAATTGTTCACGTATCTCTTTTCCTGCAAAAAGTTTTGATCCATGTGTAAGCTGTTTGGAATTATCATTTCCTCTTTCCCCGGCTCCATGTAAAAAAACTACCATTGGAAATTTATTTTCCCGCTCATAGTTCTCGGGCCACAGGATCCGGTACAGTAAAGTATCATTTCCATCAATGAAAATTTCACGCTTAAAAAGGGATGTATCCTGCGCGGTTGCAAAGGAACCTGAAATAACAAAAGCAAAAAGCAAAAACAATTTTGTTTGCATGTATGGCATTTTAAAAGGTGAATTTACATGATTAAGCAGGGCTGGTAAAATGAGCGGGAATCGTATCTTTTTTATCAATAAAGATTAAGGTGCCTGCACTATCTGATCAGACTAACAGACCCCTTTCTTTGTATCAGATTCCCTTTATAATCAACCCCCTCTACAATCCATACAAAACTGCCAGTGGGCTGCAACCTTCCATTGATGGTACCATCCCAGCCATTTGATTCGTTACTGGTAGAAAATATCAACTGACCCCAGCGGTTAAATATTTTGAAATAATGAAAATCTTTGATACCCACGGGAATTGCTTTCAGCTTATCATTCTTTCCATCGGAATTTGGTGTAAAGCCTCCTGGTACATAGATCTCCGGCCCGCTGAAAACCTTCACGTTGATGAAATCCGAGCCTTCACAACCTTCAGGTGTTACCATGGTAAGTTTATAGGTGATATCCTTATCCGGCAGCGCAATGGGATTGGCCAGCCGCGGGTTATTTAATCCTGTTGATGGGAACCATTCAAATTTAGTTACGCCGCTGTTTCCCAATTCCCTTCCCAGTAATTGCAATGGTTGTCCAACGGTTACTGAAGTATCCCTGCCTGCAAATGCCTGAACCGCCGGTATGAGTTCGATAAATACAGTATCATACTTTAATGAAATACACCCATGTGCATCCGTTACGCTGAGATAATAATGGCTGCTTTGTGAAGGGCGCACAACAGGATTGAAAATATGCGGGTCACTCACCTGCGAGGCAGGCAGCCATGAATAGTCAATACCTCCACTTCCATTGAGGTTGATGGATCCGCCAATGCAAATTGAACTATCCACGCCGGCATTGGCAACGGGAGCCGGCAATACATGGATGGTTATTGAATCTTTTATGGTACAAATTCCAAGTGTTGCATTCACAATGTACATTGATGTTACAGCGGGTGAAGCTAAGGGCGACCTTGAATTATAAGATGACAAACCCGGAATTGCATTCCAGCTGAACACCGTTGCATTAGTAGCCGGATCAAGCGGCACACTAAGTCCTTCACAAATAGTGGTATCACGGCCGGCATTCACAAATACGGTTTCGTTTAAAGGAATAAAAACATCCCGTGTGGCCACACAACCTTTATCATCCTTCACAGTAATAACATGGTTGCCTGTGTGAACAGAAAAACTGCCGCCCGGCTGAAAACTGATGCCATCAGCAGAATAAGTGTAAGCATCACTTCCACCTGCAGCCATAACCAGCACACTTCCATCAGGATCTCCGCTGCATGATGCCGGTGAGATGGTTGTATTGAAAATGATGGGAGGATCGTTGTTTACATTGATATCATGCGTAGTGATACAGCCATTCGCATCTTTTACATGTATGGCATGCTGACCACCCGGTACAGTAAATGCATTATCAGTGCTGAATCCTGAAAGATCAACTGCAAAACTATAGGACGGAAGTCCGCCGCCAGCAGAAAGAAATACTTTTCCATTGGTCCCTGTGCAGGATGCTGTAACAATACTGTCCTGAAGCAACAGATCGGGAAAGGACTGCACCAAAGAAACCTCAAGGCTATCCACGCAACCCGAAGCATCTTTTATTTTTAGCAGGTGGTTACCCACAGGCAAACCGGTGAAAAGCGCATCAGCAGTATAACTTCCATTATTAATGCTGTATAATAAAGGAGCTTCCCATTCCCAACCGCCATTCACCTTTATCTCTCCTGTTTGGCCATCCATACATTTGATATCTGTTTTGGAAAGCAACGCAAGTGTTTTTATGGTAATGGAAATTGAATCCTGCGCATGGCAATTGCCTTCAGATGCATTGCATACATAAACTGTATTTTCCAAAGGACTGGCAAGCGGGTTGGCAATGGAAGCATTATTTAAACTTGCAGCATGCGACCATTGATAATTTGTATAACCTGCTGAGGCATTTAACTGGATCGATTCATTTTTGCAAATGCCGGTGTTTCCCGAAGGCTCAATGAATAAGGTGTCGTAATCGCGGATCTGAATTTCAATACTGTCCGAAAACAGGTTGGCAATATTGCATCCATTTGAAATATAGATCTTAAATACCTCTATGCCTTCGGCTATATTATCCACCAGTGGCGTAATGGGAATGAAGACCAAAGAATCATTAGCCGGTATGGCTGTGATAAGAGGAACCTGCTGAACATCGGTGCCATTTACCGCACTACCACCAAATACAATACTAATAGGCTGTGGAAAAGGGGAACGTTTGGAACGAACGATCTTGATACCACCTGAATGACAACCTTCAACAAGATAAGGCTGGCCGTCTATATCCGGATTCTCATTGATGATTGAGATAGGATCGGATCTCAGGCTTTCCGCCTCCAGAAATACACCACTGTCAAATGAAAAATCCTGCACATCGGCAATAGCTATCTTAAGGTGGTAAACCTGGCAGGGCTGCACAACCGATTTTGCCTGCAGCACTACTGTATGTCCATTGTGGGTAAAATACTGGTTGGGCAGGTTGTTTACATAATACTGAACAAATGGAGAACCGGTACCCATGGAAGTACAATTGCCAATTGTGCCGCTGCTTCCCGCTACACCATTGTTGATTGAATTGATGGAAACAGGAATATCTGTTCCGGGAACAAGTGCAATATTTACTGTATCCGTAATTCCTGGCCCGCTTATAAAAAAAGCAAAAACATCATTGAAATTGGAACAATTATAATTGGGGTATTCATCCGAACTGAATACATATTTGAATTTGACCGTATCACCCAATGGAATAAAATCAAATTCAAGCACCACCGCATTATTGGTTGGCTTGGGGGCTACCAAAGCGGACAGCGAAGGGTCACCTGGAGTTCCTGTATGAAAGGTGGCCAGCTGAACCGAATTCCCATCCAAACCATGATAAACTCCATCTGATAATACTCTTCCCGTTGAAAGAACGATACCACTATCAATTCCAAGACTGGTACCACCGCGGTTATAAAAATAAGCTGTAGAAAGTGGAGAGCCTGTAAGGCTAACATTGCTGATGGTAACGCCCGGACCTACAAGTTTTTGCGCCAAAGCCTGCGCATTGGCCTGGGGCACAATTTGTAATTGGGAAAACCCCCGGACGGAAATACAAAAAAACGCCAAAGCAGCCAGTAGATACTTGAAACGCAAAACAGTCAGAGATTTAGGGAAACCAAGGTAAGGTTTTAATTCATTTTTAGTTCTTAGTCAAAGTTAAAAGTTCATAGCGGTTGCTATATTTACCTGTTTGCCCTGCAAATCAGAATTTTAAACCAGCCAGCCAAACCTGTATTGACCATTTCGCAGGCACTGACCATGAACTTTGATCCTAACCACCCTCCAGCTTTAAAGCCTGATAATTCTTTATTAGTTTAGAGTACGTGAGGATACTGGCAGCCATATTTTGCTTCATTATAATTGCATGTTCAAAGAACCAGGAAAATACCGGGACCGGAGGAATAATCAAAAATTCTGTTGGCGATTACCAATGTCTGAAAATTAATTTTATGGAGCAATTTCCAGCCGGTAGCATATGATACAGTTGGAATTGAAACCTTACATGTGGAAATGCTAAATGATAGCGCACTGCTTATACATAATATTGGACTAACTTATTACAACCAGGCAGGTCCCTCTTATTATATTTTTTACAAAACGCAGGGAAATCAAAACTACCAGTTCAAAATAACCAGATCATTTGAACGGTTTGAATACCAGTACAAATCGGGTGGCATGGCAGGTGGGTCCGGAAAAATTTATTCATGGAAGAAATGACCATGTTGAATGTCCAGGCATTTTGATTTTTGATTCTTTTTAATTGCCTATTTCCCGATCTCAATTGAAGTCGGTTCCTCCGTATTTCTTCCCATTGAGCCCATCCCGGAAGCATTTGCATTTTTTACTTCTGTAAGCTGGACAGGCTTTTCCTTTTTTTCTGTATTGGAAGGCTGATCTTTTTTATCCTCAGCCGGGGTATCTTCCCCGCTCCTGACCGTATCCTCATGGATGGTAAAATCCTGTTTAGCCATATGATTGATTTAATTACCAGCCCGGCAAAATATTCACCCCAAAAGTTTTATTACTCCAGCCACCATTCTGCCAGGGGATAGCATAATAAGGTTCAATAACAAGATAACCAAATAGATTCAACCTGAGTGAAATTCCGGTACTCAAAATGAATTTTGAATTTTCCTGAGCCGGCTGCTCCTTGGCTGAAGGTTGTAAAAATGAACTGCTACCCCAGGCAATTCCTCCATCTGTAAATAAATTAAGTTCCGTAAGTACAAACCTTGATTTAATGGCCGATAATCTTTCAGGTCCGGTAAAAGGAAAACGCAATTCCACATTACCCACATACATCCTGCTTCCTATGAGATCATTTATGGTCAGACGTGAAGATGAGCCGGCATCATCTGCATATTCCAGGGCATCATAACCACGCACCAGGCTTGGGTACCCTATAAATAAAGGAGGTAACAAACCGCTTCCCGCATCTTCTCCATATCTACCTAAAAACATATTTCTTGTTGCCAGTGTTACAGGCGCCATCCTGAAATATTTCCTGTAATCTGCCGTCACTGAATTCATGTTCACTACGCCTAAGTATTTTCCTGCCTCCAGGCGGAACCTGTGACCGGCTAACGGTGACGCCACCCCGAAGAATGAGTTATCGCCTACAAGTGCAACATATGCCTGGCCAAGACTAAATCCGGGAGGCACGTCCTGTTTCTCCTTGGTATTTCCAAGAAAAATAAATCCTGATGGGTCATAGTATTCCGTATACCTGTCAAGCCGGTAATAATACCTGGCAAAAGTGGCGCCTGCCTCTATGCGTCTTATGGTTGAAAACGGATAAGATCCAAATACAGAAAGCTGGTCTTCAAAAGTTCTCAACAGGTCAAGTGAATAATTCAGTGCAGCAATGGAATCGCCATTCCTGTTCACCACCGTATCGGGAAATAAATATTGTGCACCTGATAAATAGGGAATATGTGAAAGTGAAACACCCCAGTTAAAACGGTTCTTCTGATTGAGGTATGCAAACTGGCCTCCAACATCAACCAGTTCGCCGTTCATGGATATGGCACCATACAATTGATGATGTCCGAGCATGTCGGAAAAAATTCCATTTACACCTCCTGCCAACCCCGTACCATAACTTCCTCCGGTTTGAATGCCCATGCCGGTATTTCCAATATAGTCAAGCGCAAAATTGGCCTTATAAGGAACTTCTTTTGCAATGGCAGCTGCATCCTGCACATTGGGTGGATTCAGGAGGTTGGCCTGCACCATATCCCTGCCTTTTCGATCCAGCGGAGGAAGCGTGGCAGCCAGCATATTTACATTAGCCCCGTCAACACGGATCGATTGCAGGTCCTCTTCTTTCGCACTGAATATGGTATACTCGCTATTATAAAAATAACTGTAAGCCAGCTGTCCTGTTTGTCGTGATACACTTATTGCCGGTGCATATTGGGTGATGCCCGCAATGCCGGTATAAATATTTGTTCTTTGTGTTACCTGTTTTGTATTGATATCGTAACTATAAAGGTTGCGGAAACCATCGCGGTCGGAAAGGAAAAATATTATGTTGGAGGTGGTACCAAAAACAGGATTGAGGTTATGGGCGCCGGGAAATATATCTATATTGGTAATGTCACCGGTTGACAGTTCAAGCAGGGCAATATTGTGCGAATAATTATGAACTGCTTTATTTCCTGATCCCAGCCTGTCTGTACTGAATACAATATATTTTCCATCCGGCGAATAGGAAGGTTGCAGGTCTGCAAACAGATCGTTGGTCAACCGTTTAATTTTTTTTGTATTCAGATCATAGGCATAGAGGTCACTTTGCCCCTGTACAAGTGCGGTTACAACTATGGTTTTACCATCAGGCGACCAGGCAGGATTGCTGAAGCCGGAAACGCCGGGAAGGTCGATCTCCTCCTGAATGTTGCCACTGGTATTGGATATGATCAGCCTGTTCCTTCCTTTAGCAAAAGCAACATAGGCAAGTTGCCTGCTGTCGGGCGACCAGGCCACAGATGATTCGTATGAGCTGTATTGATCAATATGTGAGTTCTGCGCGGTTGAAGTAATGCGCTCGGTAATCCTTCCGGTGGAAGCATCCGCAATATAGAGGTCGATGGAAAATAAATTCTTTTCCGTCCAGAATGCAATTTGCTTTCCATCGGGACTTATGGAAGGAACAATATTCATTTCCCCTGCATTTTCCTTATTCACCAGGTTTTTACCTGGTGCATTCATTTGCTTACCGGTTTGAAATGGCGCATAGGCATTCCTGATAGATTCCTGCCATTGCCGGGAAAATAATTTTTCATCCATCCCAAAAAGAAATTTAATGGCTGCGGGGTATCCTCTTCTGGCCGTTTCCATGAACAACCTTGGAATGATGGCATCACCATAGTTACCCGTTACATAAGCCCAGAAAGCTTCTCCCCACCTGTATGGAAAATACAGATCCGGACGGTTGGTGAGGTCTTTTAAACTGGGGAGCTGATCCAGTGCTACTGCACTGCGCAGCCACATGGCTGTATTGGCATCCTTATATCCAATCGACATGTATTCGGCCATGCCTTCCACCATCCATAATGGTAAATTACTAAGGGCATTGAGTGAAAAGGAATCTTTTACCAGGTGGTACTGAAAAGCATGCACCAGTTCATGACCCACTACATGATCGGTCTGTGCATTGGACTCCATGAAAGGCAGGATGACCCTGTTCTTCAGTGCTTCCGTTACGCCACCTGTTCCTACGCCAATGGAACTGTTAATAGCACGGGTTTGCTGGAAATGAGCATGGTGATTATAAATGATAAAGGGATTTTTCTCCGTGAAGGTATCTTTCAACACCTGCTGGTGCATCAGGTACCACTGTTCAGTCCATTTTACCAGACGGTCGCGTGCAGCCTTATTATCGAGGTAATGATAAATTTCAAAGTGCGGTGTTTGCAACACCCTGAAATCAAAATTCTGGTAGAGTACTTTATTCCTGCCAAAATACTGGGCAGATGCATTTATTCCGCTATAGAAGTTCAGGATCAGGAAAGCAAAAACTGCATGGACCAGCGATTTATTCCTCATAGAACAATGTTTAAGGGTTGATTATTTTTATACAAATAATGAACCATGGATGCCGGCCATTGGTCAATGGCTTATGGCCGTTGGCGCCTATCTTTGTTTCATGAGTTCCAAGAATACCCTGGCTGAAAAAGAAACGATGCTGGCTTTAGTTGAGAAAATGAATACCCGTCTGCAAAAAATTTATGAGGGTGGCGGCAAAAAATCCATAGCAAAGCAAAAAGAAAAAAATAAACTAACCGCAAGAGAAAGGATCCATTACCTTATAGATAAAGGCTCAGCATTTGCTGAACTTGGCGCTTTTGCAGGTTATGAAATGTATGAGGAACAGGGCGGTTGTGCAGCGGGCGGCACAGTTGCCGGAACGGGTTATGTAAGTGGAAGGCAATGCCTGATCGTGGCCAATGACCAGACAGTAAAAGCAGGTGCCTGGTTTCCCATAACAGGAAAGAAAAACCTGCGCATGCAGGAGATCGCTTTACAAAATAATCTTCCTATCATCTATCTGGTTGACAGTGCAGGGGTATTTCTTCCTATGCAGGATGAGATATTTCCGGATAAAGAACATTTCGGACGCATATTTTATAACAATGCAAGAATGAGTGCAAAGGGCATCATCCAGATAGCCGCAGTGCTGGGGGCCTGTGTTGCAGGTGGCGCTTATTTACCTATCATGAGCGATGAGACCCTGATGGTAGAAGGAGCCGGATCCATCTATCTGGCAGGTCCTTACCTGGTTAAGGCCGCCATCGGAGAAGATATCGATACGCAAACCTTAGGCGGTGCAGTAACACATACAGAGATCTCAGGAATTGCAGATTATAAATTCCCAACTGAAGAAGCCTGTCTCGACCAGATAAAAAGGATCATGGAAAAGACCGGTCACCGGGAGAAAGCAGGATTCAACAGGATCAAACCGGTGAAACCAAAGAAGAACGTGGATGAGATCTATTCCATTGTTCCTACGGACAGTACCAAGCCATATGATATGCTGGAAGTGATAGAAAGGATCGTTGACCATTCGGAGTTTGACCAGTTCAAACAGGATTATGGAAAAACCATCCTCTGCGGTTATGCACGTATTGACGGATGGGCAGTTGGTATTGTGGCCAATCAGCGTAAGATAGTAAAGAGTAAGAAAGGAGAAATGCAGATGGGTGGGGTGATCTATAATGATAGTGCTGATAAAGCAGCCAGGTTCATTATGAATTGTAACCAGAAAAAGATCCCGCTTTTATTTTTACAGGATGTTACAGGTTTTATGGTGGGTAGCCGCAGCGAACATTCCGGAATTATAAAAGATGGTGCAAAGATGGTGAATGCAGTTGCCAATTCTGTAGTGCCTAAGATCACCATAGTGATCGGAAACTCATACGGTGCGGGAAATTATGCTATGTGCGGTAAGGCTTACGAACCGCGCTTTATTTATGCATGGCCTACGGCAAGAATCGCTGTAATGGGCGGCGACCAGGCTGCAAAAACTTTATTACAGATACAGGTGGCAGCGTTAAAATCAAAAGGTGAAACCATTTCTCCTGAGGATGAATCAGAATTATTAAATAAGATCAAGGCAAGGTATGATGAACAGACATCACCTTATTACGCTGCAGCCAGATTATGGGTTGATGCCATCATTGACCCTGTTGATACCAGGAAATTAATTTCAGAAGCCATTCATGCCGCCGATCATAATCCGGAAATGGAAAGCTTTCGTACTGGGGTATTTCAGGTATAGGCTAAGAGCAAAGGAGTGAAATGAGGAAAAGAGAAGATCAACCTTGTCTTTTTTCTATTTTCACCTCTTAGCCTAACTCTTTTTTACTTTTTTCACTCCTTTGCTCTTAGCCCAAATATACATGCAACAACAAATAACCATTTATACCGACGGTTCATCACGAGGCAACCCGGGGCCCGGGGGATACGGTGCGGTTTTAATGTACGGTGACAAAAGAAAAGAATTGTCGCAGGGCTACCGGAGAACCACTAACAACCGCATGGAATTAATGGGTGTGATAGCTGCACTCGAAGCCCTGAAAAGAACAGGCCTGCATATTACCATCTATACCGACAGCCAGTACATAGTAAAAGCCATTAAGGAAGGATGGTTAAATAAATGGCTTGCCACCAATTTTGCCAAAGGAAAAAAGAACAAGGATCTCTGGGTCAGGTTTTATAATCTGTATAAACAGCATCACATCAACTTTGTCTGGGTGAAAGGCCATGCCGATAATATGTTCAATAACCGTTGTGATGTGCTGGCAACAACGGCCGCCGACGGAGATAACCTGCTGGTAGATGAAGGATATGAAATGAATCCGGATCAATTGCTGATGTAGCTAATATAAAGAGGAAGCCTTCAGCTAGTGGCCACCGGCCAACAGCTAAAGGCTTCTCCATACTTTAAAAAAAGAATATTAAGCTGCCTGCTTCTTTTTTTCCAGCATGAAATAATGTATAAGGAAATATCCTCCAAACATTACTGTTGAGAAAATGGCCGTATTTACCAGGCTTGATCTTAAGAAAGGAAGACCATCACCATAACACATCATCAATCCCTCAAAAGTTTGCGGACGGTAAAATCCTGCACCTCCTATCCAAACCAGGAAATTGCTTACAATAAAATAAAATACCGGTGCGGCAAGGGTTGCACCAATGATCCTGCCCAGTTTTAAATTGCTTGCCCAGAAACCAAACATGGTGAGTGAAGCAAGAAGAACATAATTCAGTACCTGACTGTCATAAAAACTGGCACCTGTATAAAAACCACTGTAGGGCATATAACCCAATACATACAATAACTGGTAAATAACATCAGAAATAAGCATTGATATTAATGGCAGCGCAAAAGCAAGACGCTTGTCTTTGATCACTGCAGCACCAAAAATGGCCATTGCGATCTGCGGTGCCAAACCGGCCACCCTGAATACAGATCCAACAATAATTAATAAAGCGAGGGCAATAAATAATGGAGATTTCAATTTCATTTCAAACACTTTTAACTGAAGCAAAAATAAAGTAACTAAACTTATATCATAAATTAGTTTTCAACCATTGGAACAAGGGCCCTGAATAAAATGGAACTGGAACCCGTCCTGATCTTTACAGTTCCACCCGGAAGTATGAAAAAAGCATCCCCTCTTTTTGCATTGAGTATTTCGTTTCCCCTGATCTCCATATTCCCTTCCAGCACCAGAATGATCTCGGGCGACAGGGCATTTATGCTTTGTTCTTTCCCTGCTTCCAGGTCATACCTGTGTAATTCAAATTCCCTGGCTGGTGAAGGATAAATGGTATGATCCGTTCCACTGGCCCTGATGATGTGAGGAATAGTGGGTTCAAATATCACATGCTTCATCAATTCAGGTACGTCAATATGTTTACTGGTTAATCCTGCCCTTAATACATTATCAGAATTGGCCATGATCTCCACATTTTGACCTTCCAGGTAAGCATGCGGAAGTCCTGCCTGCTGGTAAATGCCTTCGCCTTTTTTTAAATGCAGAAGATTGAAAAGATATATGGAAAAGATCCCGCGGTCCAGCTGACCGCCGGTACAGAAATTCAAAGCTGCCCTTGCAGCCCAGAAATCTTCACGATCCTTTTGGAGTTCCCCGTTTTTATATAATGGCAGTATCCTGTCTGTCAAAGGCTGCAATATAATATTCACCTTATCCTGGTTCATCTGCATCACCTCTTCATACAATCTTTTGTAATTGCCTTTACCAAATGCTGATCGCAGAAATAACAGTTCAGGCGTTTGTTCCAGGATGGATTGAAGCTGGTCTTCTTTTTTAAATCCATGCAAAAGCCAGAAATCTCCGAGGGCAGCCATCAGTTCAGGCTTATGGTTCCTGTCCTTATAATTACGGTGTTGCGCATTTACCGGGATCCCTTTTGATGTTTCATCATCATATCCTTTTTTGGCAGATGAGATATCAGGGTGTACCTGGATGGATAGCATTTGGTCTACATCCAGCACTTTCAATAAAAACGGCAGGGAGCCAAATTCATTCATTACATTTTTTCCTAACCAGGCTTCCCTGTTCAAATTGATTTCTTCGATCAATGGCTTTCCGGATTCAATAACTATGGAAGAATGATTGGGGTGTGCACCCATCCAGTATTCAGCCGATGGGATATGTTCCCTGTTTTCAGATCCAAGTAAAGAAGGTAAGAAATCCTGTCCACCCCAGGAATAGTTTTGCACCACGCCTTTCAGTGAAAAAACCCATCGTGACAATGACATCCGGTACTAATTTGAGATAAAGATAAGTTATGACACAGCACATGGAAACAGGCAAAACAGGAGAAGAGCTGGCGGAAGCCTGGTTAATTCAAAAAGGTTTTGAGATCATGGAACGCAACTGGCGTTTTTCTCACTATGAGATCGACATCATAGCCATGAAAAAAGGTATTCCTCATTTCGTGGAAGTAAAAACCAGGTCATCGTACAGGTTTGGCCCGCCGGAAAATAAAGTAAAGAATAAAAAAATAAAAGACCTGCTGAAGGCAGCCGCTGAATATATGTACAGGCACCGGCAATTTAAAAATTTCCACATCGACATCCTTTCCATCAACATCCAGAAGAATGGCGAAGCCGAATATTTTTTTATTGAAGATGTTTATTTGTAAGACTGTTTTTGCTCAATCAGGATCTTTTTACCTGTGCCTACCATCTCCATTAATTTCTCTACCATACGATACGTGGCTGGACAATAGGCAACATTCTGCTTATGTACATGCATGTATTCGGTCATTTTCTTTTTGGCAAGATGGGGAAATCCTGAACAATCTGCAGGACGCACTTCATATATCGAACACATATTGCTTTTTCTGTCGAGGAACTGACAGGGTTTGGAAACATTTTGCCAGTCACCATCACTATCCTTAAACAACCATTTTGCCTTGAATTGTTTTGAAGTCATATTCAAATGAGCAGAAATGCGCCGGATGTCGACAGTATTGAACGTTGGACTCATGGTGCGGCAACAATTGGAACAGGCCAGGCAGTCTACTTCGCTCCATACTTCCCGGTCAATTACTTCAGCATATTGATCTAATTGTTTTGGGGGATTCTTATCTATTCCTGTCAGGAATCTGCGGAAGCGGGAACGATGCTGTTCCACTTTCTTATTGAATTTGCGTACGTAATGCGACATGGTTTGGCAAAGGCCGAAGATAGTTTTTTTACATGTTCAAAGTTCAATCATAGTTCAATCAAAGTTCAAAGTTCAAAGTCAGTGTACTACTGTATAGAGTAACTTTAAGTTCCAGTTCAAAGTCAGCTTACTACTGTATAGTGTTATATCCGGAAGCTAAATGAAAAAAACCATCGCATCTGTAAAAATCCCATTCATTAGTAAACCAACTTTGAACTTTAAACTTTGAACTCCAGATTCAAGACTCCCGACTCAATACTCCCTCCCCTTTCTTCCCTACCTTAGCCTCATGTGGGAACCATATAAAAAAGGATTCAGGGCTTACCTTCAACTGGAAAGATCACTGGCAGGAAATTCCATCATCGCTTATATGAATGACCTGGAAAAGCTCACCACTTTTTTACTGGCAACAGGTACCAAAAAAAATCCCGCGGAAATTGAATTAAAAGACCTTCAAAAATTTGTACAATGGGTAGCTGAACTTGGAATGACAGCTAAATCGCAGGCGAGGATCATATCTGGGATCCGGACATTTTACAAATATTGTATTACGGAAGATATTACTACTGCTGACCCCACGGCTTTACTGGAAGCACCGAAATTAAAAAGATCCTTACCGGATGTGTTGAGCTTTGATGAAATTGAACGGATCATTGACCAGATTGACCTCAGTACGCCTGAAGGAACAAGAAATAAGGCCATACTGGAAACCCTCTACAGCTGCGGATTGAGGGTGACCGAACTGGTTGAATTAAAGCTTTCACAACTGCATCCCGAAATTGGTTTTATAAGAGTGATCGGCAAAGGCAACAAGGAAAGACTTGTTCCCGTGGGAAGAAGTGCCATCAAATACATTACAATTTATGTTTCCACCATCCGCAATCATCAGAATATTCAAAAAGGCGAAGAAGATATTCTATTCCTTAACCGGCGGGGAAAAAGACTGACCAGGGTGATGATCTTCCTGATCATTAAGGACCTGGTAAGAAAAGCCGCTATCCAGAAAACCATTTCACCACATACCTTCCGACACTCATTTGCAACACACCTGGTAGAAGGTGGAGCAGACCTCAGGGCCGTGCAGGAAATGCTTGGGCATGAAAGCATTACAACAACAGAGATCTATACGCATCTGGACAGAGAGTTCCTGAGAAAGACATTGCAGGAATTTCACCCGGGATTCAGGCAGTAACAGGTTTACTTTTCGCTTACTTAACCATCACCCGCTCTGTAACTACTTTTCCGGTTTGTGAATGGGTTAGTTTAATGAAATAAACGCCTGCTGCCGTTGAAGGAAACTGGTCTTCCATTACCTGTTCCTTTTTATCAATGAACATTGTTTTCGTCCCTATCACCACACCTGCGCTGTTTATAAGTTCCAATAAATAATCACCCTGATCAAAACTTTTCAATTCTATTCTATAGGCAGAAAGAACCGTAACAGGGTTCGGATAAATACGAAGTGCTGATCTTACCTTATTCTTTTGCTTCACAATGGTGTCCTTTATCTTTTTGACGACCGGGATCGCTTTCTTTCTGGGAATGATATAACCCACAACCACCACTTCACCCGACAATTGAACATCATAAGCTGTCATTACTATATTGGTAAAGGAGTCAATGGTATTTATTTCTTTCGTATCAAATCCAACAGCACTAACCTGCAATTGGGATGGGATGGGTGCGTTTAACC
>CAMPIQ010000037.1 GCA_946886475.1 uncultured Chitinophagales bacterium
GCCAATTTAACGATGTTTATAATGCTATCCTGAACAGGAAGCTTTAACCTGTTAAACCTATGGATCCGGGAACTTTATCACTGATAAATACCAAAACAAAGTCAACTTTCAACATTGCATTAGCAAATTTTGAACTATCTTTACCCAACTCTTATTAGAAGACTGGATAATCTACACGCCCGTATGTTCATCAAGTCATAATGATGAGCATTAACCCTAACTCCACTTTTTATACAAGCAGTTAGAAATTATTTTAATTAAACAAAATCATTCATGTTATTTGAACAATTGGGGCTTATTGAGCCCATCAGAAAGGCTTTACAAAAAGAAGGCTATACTACTCCCACCCCTATCCAACAACAAGCCATACCTGTAGTACTTGAAGGAAGAGACCTTTTAGGCTGTGCGCAAACCGGTACAGGTAAAACAGCAGCATTTGCTATTCCCATTATACAATTACTGGAAGCAGACAAACGTAATGCAAAAGGATATAAACATATCAGGGCCCTGGTATTAACGCCTACAAGAGAACTGGCCGCCCAGATCAGTGAAAGTTTTGGAGCCTATGGAAAATATACAACCATATCGAAGGAAGTGATCTTTGGCGGTGTATCACAACACCATCAGACCATTGCATTGCGAAATGGAACTGATGTTTTGATCGCCACTCCAGGAAGGTTATTGGATCTCATGAACCAGGGGTATGTTCACCTGGATCATCTTGAGTTCTTTGTGCTTGATGAAGCCGACCGCATGCTTGACATGGGGTTCATTCATGATGTGAAAAAGATCATCAGGGAATTACCCAGGCAAAAGCAGACCTTATTTTTCTCTGCGACCATGCCACCCCAGATAGCGCAACTGGCTGCTTCACTTTTACATCAACCTGTAAAAGTTGAGGTAACACCGGTATCAACCACTGCAGAAAAAATTGATCAGGCAGTATATTTCGTAAATAAAAAAGATAAACTCTCTTTACTGGTTCATCTGCTGGAAGAAAAAAAGATCGGCAGGGCGCTTTTATTTACAAAGACCAAACATGGCGCTGATAAGATCACAAAAGATCTGAAAAAAATAAACATCAACGCGGCCGCAATACATGGTAATAAAACCCAGAGTGCGAGGGAAGCTGCATTGTACCAGTTCAAGAACCACAAAATAAAAGTGCTTGTTGCAACAGATATTGCTGCAAGAGGAATTGATGTTGATGAATTAACGCACGTTATCAATTTTGACCTGCCCGATGTGCCGGAAACCTATGTGCACCGCATTGGCAGAACGGGAAGAGCAGGATCGGATGGAATTGCCCTTTCCTTTTGTGATGTTTCAGAAAGAAGTTCATTGAAGGATATCAATAAACTGATTGGTTTAAAAATCCCGGCTTTTCCACATCCTTTTGAGAATAATATTCAGGAAGTTAATCAGCAACCAGTTTCAAATCAACATAAAAGGTTCAGCAACAGGCCGGGAAAGCCAGCGCATACAAGGCCCCGAACTGTGAGTAACTGATGTTCGCCGGGGAGCAGAATTTAAAAGTTTCAAGCCTTAATTCTGCTACCTTTGGCAATATGAATACAGAAGATATCCAAAAGTTCCTGGAGTCCAAAACCTCTAATGGAAATGACTATGTAAAGATCGATTTTAAAAAAAGGGACACGATCTATGGATTGTTTGTAAGAGACCAGGATTATAATGATCTGAAATCAAAAAATTTCTGGCGTATTGTTACCCGGAAAAATTTTGATGAATACAAAAAATCAAAAAACATAAACCTTGCAAAGATCTTCAACGGTGCAGAGTTTTCCAGACTTTCATTGTTAACAGAAACTTTTTAAAGGCTGAATAAATATTATAACCCGATACATGAGTACTTATTTTTCTAAAGTGATCAAAGCTGGTGAGAGGCAGAGAGAATTTAATTTCAGACAAGTGATCAAAGGAATGGAACCCCAATACAATGTGGATGTTCCGGATGAAAAAGGCAACCGTTTAATGTTCAGTATGCATAAAGCTGAGGATGGTGCCTGGAGAACTTCTATTGAACAATTACCAGCCTGGGTGCAGGATGCAGAGAATGCGCTGGCTGCCGCCATTGAAGAAAATAATGAACAGGAGCAGAAAAGAAAAAGATAAGATCAGATAAAAGCTGTATACCTGCCATTGATACAAAACTGTTCCCTGACCTCCTCAGGAGAATGCCAGTTCAGATGAAGGATAGATTTAATCGAGGAAAGATAATCCTTATACACCGGTGGTTTTATAAAAAACAGGTGCGCTCCCATTTCATATGCTGTCTGTATGTTTGATTGTTTTGTGGTGCTGGAAAAAACAATTACCGGTAACTGTGAAAGCTGATCATTATTCCTGATCTCCACCAGGCATTCCAACCCGTTTTTATAAGGCATGTCAAGATCGAGAAAAAGCAGGTCGGGCTTTTCCTGTTTCAAAAGCTCGAGCAGTTGTTTACCATTGGATGCAAACTCGAGTTTGATTTCAGGACTGACTTCCTCTAATGCGATCTGGAAAATATTCTGGTCGTCTATATCATCTTCGGCAAGAATAATATTTTTGACCATGGTGTATGATGCAGCTGAATTAGTATTCATATTCTTGTTAAGGGATAGTAAGGGTACGCAAAATTATATTGTTTTATTTAAAAATCAGCTTTAATACAAACGTATTACCCGCCTCATTGGTATGCTATGGATCCGTTAAGAATAATGGGAACATATGATTAACATTCATGATCAATAAAGCGTTCATTGCCTTACTTAAACCATTTAAAACAAGCCTTGAACTTCCAATTTCTGTTTTTAAGCGATTTCATCCGGAATACGATACGGGTCTGTTTAATTTTATCCTCCCCTCCTGCAGAACCATCCAATAAAACTAACTCCTATGGACATTACAATACTTCTTACCGAACGCCTGAAAGCGGAATATAGCGTGGAACAGGTTGATGCTATCACTTATACTATACGTCTCAAAAGATTTGAAGGAGAACGTAAACCTCCCCTATTTATTAAACTGCAAAAGACCTCAGCCGGCTGGGTCTCCGCTTTTAATGATACAATCCTGCTTTTCAAAATCGGAACCGCAATCGATGCTGCTTGTGATTGATCAATTATTCATTGTTTTCTTATTATTGAAAAGCACCATTAATCCTGCAATGGCCGCGGTGAATGATGCCACCAGTATAGCCAGTTTGGATGCTACAATTACGGACTGATCGTTAAATGCAAGGTTAGTAATGAAAATGCTCATGGTGAAACCGATTCCTGCAAGTAAGGCTGCACCAGACAGTAATTTCCAACTGACTCCCTGAGGCAGGCCGGCCAATCCCGTTTTAATGGCCAGCCAGGAAACCAACATAATGCCGATAAACTTCCCAACAATCAGCCCTGCGATAATGCCTATTGAATTATCCGATAGTAATCCTTCCAGTGCATTTTCCGGAATAATGATCGCTGTATTCACCAAAGCAAAAACAGGAAGGATTATGAAAGCTACAGGATAATGTAAGGCATGCTGCAATTTATAGGAAGGATTTTTACTATCATCCTTATGAAACGGAATTGCGAATGCCAGTAATACACCTGAGATAGTTGCATGTATTCCTGACTGAAGCATGCAATACCACATAACTATTCCCGGCAGGAGATAAAGCCACAGCCCGTAAACTTTTAGTTTTCCCATAATAAACAGGATAATGAAAATGACCATGGCAGCCATGAAATAGGCTGCCTTAAAATCATCGGTATAAAATAATGCTATTACGGTTATGGCTCCGAGATCGTCAATAATAGCCAGGGCAGTAAGAAATATTTTTAAGGTTAATGGAATTCTGTTTCCCGCAAGAGAAAGTATACCTAAAGCAAACGCTATGTCGGTGGCCATGGGAATGCCAAAGCCTGCCTGTGTATCTGTGCCTGAATTAAATAACAAATGAATAGCTGCGGGTGCCGCCATCCCACCTAAAGCAGCAAGCAAAGGCAACATGGCTTGCTTAATGTGCGACAATTCACCAATATATAATTCACGTTCAATTTCAAGTCCTACCAGTAAAAAGAAAAAGGTCATCAACCCATCATTAATCCATTGTTCCAGACTGTAATCAAGGTGAAGACCAGAGAAAGAAAGATCCGCATGTTCATGGATCAGGTGTGTTACACTTTCACCCCATGTAGAATTTGCAACCCATAGAGAAATAATGGTACATGCAATTAATATAAAACCGGAAGCCTTTTCACTGTTAAAAAATGCCCTGAATAAATTCATCCATTAACTTTTTACCCTTGGAAAAGCCTCAAATGTACAAGGTAAAAATTAGCTGTTCAGCTAAAAAATAAAAGGATCACTTTATGGTGATCCCTTATAAGTCAGGAAGTTTTTTTATTGATCTCAACTTCCTTCATAAATTTTCCTAATTCTTCATCTGCATATAAACCATATGCATCAATGAGGGTACCTCTCCGGCCATCCACTGTTTCAATGGCATAAAGGATAGACATGTCATCAGGATTTGAAATTCCCTCAAAACGGTAGAAATTAAGGGCTTTTACATCCTTTGCCTTATATTTTTTATCATTGCTGAGGTCATGCAACTTTCCTTTTTCCACTTTGTATTGATCCAGATAACCCTGTGCTTCCAGTTTGCGCAGGCATTTATCCATTTCAGACATCTCTGTTAACCTGTCGTTTGCCTGGTCATAATCCATTGGCCTGAAGTTATTTTCATTTCTGAACTGATCCCTTTCCATAGTCCTGTTTTCTTTTATTTATGCATATAATATGCCGTCAAACAAAATGTGCAAATTTTTCCCGGACGGAACTGTGGAAGAGCCTGAGTATTTGTGCTTGGGCTTGTGCTCCAGGGGCTCCATACAAAAAATATGTTCGTGCAATTATCTTCTGGACAAGGTATAAGTGATCACGAAATTTCGCCCGTCAATGTTTACATTGTCTTCTCCCCTGATGGAATTGTTGCTGAACTGGGTAATATTTAAATTGATCTGATCACTGTACATATCTATGCTTAAAGAATTGCCATAGAGTTCCCAGCTCATATTCTGCCAGGAAGCATTACAACCCTGCCTGCTCTGACCGTAACCGTTATAATCAAATACCAGTACGATGTCCTGCTGACAATAACTATAGTTGTTATAGATATCAGTTTCATTGCGGCCATCCCCATCCCAGTCGTAGGCTATATCTGACCTGATGCCTGTTACCGCCCAGGTACCAATGATATCGCTGGAGGAGGAGACGGGAGCCTGTTTTACACAGCCTGAAATGAACAGGGATAAGAACAAAAAAGAAATGGTGGTGGTAGTAGATATTATTTTTACCATAAATAGCTTTTTTAAGGTTAGGAATTTATCTTTCCTATATCCTTTTCTATGCCATTTTACTTAAATAAAAAGTGAATTAACGAAGTTAAAAATGAGAGAAATTGGTGGTTTGAATTTTCCGGTTCATCCCCTGCATTATTCACCAGAACTGAAACGTACTGCTTCTGACCAAATAAAAAAAGGGCCACTGGAGCCCTGGTAAATTGTCGAACGAAATTTGGTTCTTCACAGGTAATATTTTGGTTGCGACCTGTTTTGTTTGAAGGCTACTGGTTGATTGCAGCACAAAAGTAAGAGATGGTAAATTATTATTTTTCTACGTTAGCTAAATGAATGATACCAGTCGGCGAATGTTCAATATATGGCGTTGAGGACTGGCCAGATTACCGCAGCCTGAAAAACACCGGATATTGAGGGCATTAAAATGATTACTTCTTCAATAAAAATCTACTTTATCATGAACATCAGTGCTTTTATCACCCACAGTAAAGGTCAGATACATACAGAAGTTAAAACGGGAGATCAGATCAAAACCCTTGCTTTAACATCAAAAGCAGATGGAAATGGATCCGGCATCAATGGAGGTGAGTTATTGTTTCTGGCTCTTGCCACCTGTTATTGTAATGACCTGTACCGTGAAGCCAACAGGCGTAATATGGAAATACAATCGGTTCAGGTATTTGTTTCAGGGCAGTTTGGTAAAGAAGGAGCGCCTGCCAGTAATATTCGTTACAGGGTAGATGTCAAATCCGGACATGATGCATCTGAAATCCGCTCTTTAATTACTTATGTTGACCAGGTAGCAGAAGTTCATAATACGCTAAGGCTGGGTGCAAAGGTTTCCCTGGAGTTGTGATATGACGAGATTAGGAAGTGATTAGAATTTTAAGAATCCGGCAATTTTTTCGGTGAGCTTAGTAGATTAGCCCAAATATTTCATCTTATCTCATGTGCATTGTGTTTACAATGTACACGGCCCTTGTTTTTACAAGGGCCTCTTATTTTTTAATACGTTCGAGAACTCTATTAAACCACTTCACCAGCCTGTCTGTGGGTTTTGCACCCGGGTCACCAATCAAGAAGCCATATGCATTCCACTGAGGAACATAATCAAAAATGATTTTGGCTATACTCAGCATGGGAATGAATAAGATCATACCGGCAATACCCCAGATAAATCCACCACAGATAATGGCAAGAAAAGTAGAAAGTGCACTGAGACTCACTTCCCCGCCCAGAAAATAGGGAGTGAGAAAATAATTATCAAGCGCCTGGATCGCAAAAAAACTTAAGAGCAGCCACATGGCGGGTTGCCAGTGGTTTTCTGTAACAATGGCTACTGCAAATGGAACCACTGCCGCCAGTACAGGCCCGATGTATGGAAGTATGTTCACCAGTGCCGCTACAGATGCCAGCAACAAGGCTCCCTTTATGCCTAAGGTCCAGAGTGAAATAAGATACAGCACAAACATGATCATTATTGAAATGGCCCTTCCTTTTAAATACTGCTGCGCCACAAGAGAAATGCTGTTCAGAACTAATTCTTTTTGTTCCATGTTGCTGCCTGCACTGAACTTGAGGAAGAATGTATAATACTTTTCTTTATGGAATAACATAAGAAAAGTAAAAACCAGGATAATGATAAGATTGACGATCAATTGAAATGAACTTCGCAGTACACTTGTAAAATACTTTCCTATGGACTGGCTGATATTCCTTGTTTCTGATCTGATCATTTCGGTCTGTTTTGCAACCGGTATATCAAATTGCCTTTCTATGAACTGTTGAATGGAGATGAGCATCTCATTGGTCTTTTGTTCAAATAAGGGCAGGTCCTGTATAAAACCTGAAAGTTGCGCCATCAGAATGGCAATCATTCCAAGAAACACCATCAAAAGAATAAGGATACAAATGATGCAGGAAACCACCCGTGACATTCCTTTCGCATCAAGCCACCGGCACAATGGCGCCATCAGCATAGACAGCATTATAGCAAAGACCAGGGGAACCAGAATGGGCCGGCCATAATACAGGATCACCGTGATTAATACCAGAAACAAAAGATTCTGGTTGATCTTTAACAGGGGAGATTTTGAAAATGGCATTTCAATGCAAAGTTACCTTCGAAGTTATTGGAAAGTTTCACTATTCATAAACTGGTAAAGCAATAAAAAAAGGACCATGTTCATAATGATCCTTTTTGAATGTAATCCCGGATAAGCCATTACACCTGATTCCAAACCTCCATAATCGTAAACGATTTATTTCCGGAAGGCATTTTCCAGTTTACTCTTTCACCCTTTCTTGATCCCAGCAAGGCAACACCTATGGGCGCAAGGATGGAAACTTTATTTTTAGAAATATCTGCCTTATCGGGAGTTACCAGTACCAGTTCTATTACTTTATTGCGGTCGTCATCCAGTATCTTAACTTTTGTATTGATACCTATTGCGGTAGAAGGAAATTCTTCACTTCCCACCACCCTGGCCTTACTGAGTTCGATTTCCATAGCCTCAGCATTCTGGCGGTCAAAAAGTGTTTTTCCGAACTTTCCTTTGAGGTAGGCCATTACCAGTTCATAATCCTCCTTCCTCAATACCAATGTATCATTAACAGTCTGCATGTTCATTGATTTAAATTTTAAAAAAAATAATACCTCTATTATTAAGCCCTTACTTTATGTGGACGCAGTTTATTTAACATGGATTCCCAGTCCCGGGCCCTGGATTCGCAGGTCTGCAGTTCAGCCGGGTTGTTCTTTTTCATTTCATAAAATGGAAGAATGACGTTATTACCTGAGGCCATTACCAGGTTAAGCGAAATGGATTTCAGGTATTTAACAAGATCCCTTTTTCTAAGACCACCGGCCTCTATATTTTCATATTCTTTGTGAACCATGCATTCTTTAACCAGATTAAGGTCTATGGTTTTGCAATCAGCATTTCCATTGATCTCCTTAATGATCATGAGTTTCCGGTTTACTCCATCCACCCCCAACACCATATCATGTAAAACCACCTGGCTTGAAAATGAAAGATTGAACCTGGTTGCTATCTCACTGGACTGATATAAAATGCCGCTTAATCTTTTATTAAAAAACCGGTCTTTCATTTTATTAATGATTAAAATAACGGGAATGGTTAAGACCAATGTGGCAATTACTATCATTTCTAAAATCATAATCAGCAGATTTAGTTATTGACCATGCTCATTATCATTAACATGTTTATCATACAATGCCACAAACAGAACCGGAATGGAAAAACACAAACCCCAGTACCACTCCTTATGTATTACAAGGCCATTGCGCAGTACAATTGCATTAATAATAACTGCAAGAAAAACGATCGCACCGGTGATGCTGACCTTGCGGTAATGGAAAGACATGAAAATTCTGTTGAATTAAGTAAAAATTACACTAGCATGAACCCCCCGTGCCGCGCTATCAGGCCGGGGAAAGCGTATTGAAGTCCTTAAAATTTGAAACGTAATAAAGTTCAGGACAAAATGGGAAAAACTCAGTAAAGGAACAGGTATAACAATCTCGGGTATCCCGGATCACAAACCGGGCATGGGCACCTAAATTGTCATTATGAATAAAACCTGTCATATCTACAAATCTAAATAAAATAAGGGTCTGAAAAAAGTTAATAAACAGTTCAGGAAATTACAGCTTTTTTATCGGTCATCTGTCCTGCCCTGTTGCAGAAGATGCATCTCAAACTGCTCGATCACAGCTGTGTTACCAACGGTCCATTCAGGATTACCCAGCTGTTTTAACACCTCATGTATATTGACTCTTTCCCTTTGTTTTTTGATGGTTGATTTTACTATACAGGTAGCAATGTCCCTTCCCTGCCTGGAAACATGCTGCCTGAGGTAAATCCATTCATCACTAACATGCAATACTCCGGTATTCACCCTTGCTTTCTGAAACAGCTTCAGCGGACGAATGAACTGCACTGAAATAGCTGCTGATGGAACATACCATTTATTCTTCCTGGCAAGCCTGAAAAATCCTGAGCGGACCATAAAGTCAATCCTGCCTGCTTCCATTACCGTCATTAAAGCCGCATGATTCATGACAGAGGCATCTACATCCGTAATCCATACGGTGAAATCTGATTCGGAGAAGCCATTTACATCCAGTGAAGGCCGGAACCTGGCCCTGATCAATGCAATTAACAAACGCAACCAACGCATGATTCATTTTTAATATGCCGGTAAAAAATTATTACAACTGTGTGTGACATCCGACAACTACCTAAATTTATGCATGAATATTGATCTTACATACAGGTAAAATCTAATTGAATTTTAATTTTTTATAAGGCCAGAAAGTTTATTTTGCCAGGAAATTTTAATTTACCTGGTAATTATTAATGTTGCAGTGAACAAGATCACTTTAAGGAAACATGGGAATGGATTTATTTGGAGCCGATAAGATACCCTATAACAGGATCATTGACATTGAAAGAGATTCAGCGGACCTTATTATTTATGCCATACCGGCTATGGCCTTCTTTACCTTCCTTGAAGTGTGGTATACATGGAAAACTGAAAAGAAGTCCTACCACACCAAAGAAGCCTTTGGATCTCTGTTTGTGGGCCTAGGCAATGTGGCCATCAACCTGGCTTTTAAAGTAGGGCTGATCTACGGAACAGTATTCATTTACAATCTGGTTCCCTGGAGAATGTCCATGAACTGGTGGACCATCATACCCTGCATCTTACTCTATGATTTCTGTAGCTACTGGGCCCACAGGGTTTCTCATTTCAACCGATTTTTCTGGGCAACACATGTAGTTCATCATACGGCAGAACACTACAACCTTACTGTTTCATTCAGATTAAGCTGGATGCAACATTTTAAATTGCTGTTCTTTCTTCCGCTTGCCATAGCCGGTTTTCATCCTGTAATATTTTTCATAGTTCACCAGATCGGCGTGTTATTTCAGTTCTGGCAACACACTGAGGTAATCAGGAAACTACCCCGTTTTGTAGAATGGCTGATAGTTACGCCTTCCAACCACAGGGTGCACCATGGTTCGGATGAGAAATACCTCGATAAAAATTTTGGGGTGATCTTTATATTCTGGGACAGGTTACTGGGCACCTACCAGAAAGAAGAAGAAAGACCCACCTATGGCATTACAAATAAAATAGAACCACGCCTTGATCCAATTTATCTTAATTTTCATGAGTATAAGGATATGATAGACGATGTAAAGAAGGCCGGGTCGCTGAGAAAAAAATTATTTTATGTTTTCGGACGGCCTTCTGAAATTGCGGTAGATAAGAAAAACAGATCCCTTCATGGAAAATGATACTCCCGGAAATATAAGTCTGCTTTTATTTGATGTATATGGAACGTTACTCGACATGAGTGATGTAAAAAGAAAAGTAAATAAACTGCTTGAAAGTAAGAGAGGATATATTCTGTGGTCAGAAACTTTGATGCATTACTGCATGGTTGAAAATGCAACCGCCCGGAATAATTTTACAGATATTGCAAGGGCTGCCATGAAAATGACCTGCAAATCACTCGAGGTTGAATTTACCAATGATGGGTTCGAAGAAATATTTGAGTTATTCAAACACCTTCCTTTGCAGGAGGGTGCCAAGGAAGGCCTCTCCCAGTTGCAGGATAAAAATTTCCGGTTTATAGCGCTTACCAATTTTCCCGCCTCTACTGTTATTGAACGAATGGAAAGAACCGGGTTGATCTCTTATTTTGAAAAGATTATTACCGCTGAAGAAACCCGCAAGTATAAACCTGATGCTGAAGCATACAATTTTGCAACTAAATATGCAGGGATTGAAAACCACAGGTCAATTATGATTACTTCGCATGGCTGGGATATTTGCGGAGCCATGTTTGCCGGTCTGCAATCGGCTTATATAGAAAAAGGCGGTGAAATTTTATATCCACTGTCGCCAAAAGCCCAGTACTCGGCTAAAGACCTATCTGTACTTGCCCGGCAGTTAACAAAATAAATTGGCCCGGTCATATTAAAATCAGCGGGCACGACAAACCACGCAGCTCAACCTTTTATCATATTGAGCATCCCTCTTCCCGTTGAAGTTTTACATTTGCCCTACAAAATTTGAATATGAAACGATTTGTCTTGTCAGGATTTATTATTGCCATGTCTTTTTTATTGAATGCTCAAAATCTTCCGCAGGAGGTTCAGCCTGTTGAATACAGGGCTACTGCTGAAAGGATCAATAACCTTGTACATACAAAACTGGATGCCAGACTTGATTTTCCTCAATCGCAGCTCCAGGGCAAAGTGTGGATCACTTTGAAACCTCATTTTTATCCAACAGATTCTTTATTACTCGATGCAAAAGGAATGGACATCAAAGAAGTGGCGATTGTAAAAAATGGAAAAAACAAGCCATTAAAATACAGTTATGATAAGATGTTGCTGGATATAGACCTGGATAAAACCTATAAAAACAATGAATCCTATACAGTCTATATTTCCTATACGGCCAAACCTAATGAATACACCGGCAGGGGCAGTGCAGCAATAACTGATGCGAAAGGACTTTATTTTATTGACCCCCTCGGTAAGGAGGACAACAAACCAACACAGGTGTGGACACAGGGGGAAACCGAAGCCACATCAGTATGGGTTCCCACCATTGACAGGCCTAACCAAAAGACCACACAGGAGATCATGCTCACCGTACCTTCAAAATTTGTAAGCCTGAGCAATGGTAAATTGATAAGCCAGAAAAAAAATGCCGACGGTACCCGTACCGATCACTGGAAAATGGAACATCCTCACGCCCCTTACCTCTTTTTTATTGGTGCAGGGGATTTTGCAGTAGTGAAAGACCAGTATAAAGGAAAGGAAGTTAATTATTATGTTGACAGGGAGTATGGGCCTGTAGCCAGAAAGATATTTGGAATGACACCGGAAATGATGGGGTTCTTTTCACGGATTACAGGTGTTGAATATCCATGGGTGAAATACAGTCAGATGACCGCGCATGACTACGTAAGTGGTGCTATGGAAAACACTACGGCCACCTTACACAGCGATGTATCGCAACAGGATGCCCGGGAATTAACAGATAAAAACCGCTGGGAAGAAGTAATTGCACATGAATTGTTCCACCAATGGTTTGGTGATTATGTAACCACTGAAAGCTGGAGCAATCTTACACTTAATGAAAGCTTTGCAACACTTGGCTCACAATTGTGGAATGAATACAAATACGGGAAAGATGCCGCAGATGAAGAAAGGTACAATTCCGTTAATGGTTATCTCAATAGCAGGAGTGAAAACAAACCACTTGTACGTTTTCATTACAGGGATAAGGAAGACATGTTTGATGCAGTGAGCTATAATAAAGGTGGCGGCATTTTGCAGATGTTGAGAAATTTTATTGGAGAAGACGCATTCAATAAATCCATGAACCTGTTTCTTACTTCAAATAAGTATAAGGCTGCAGAAGCACACCAGCTACGGCTGGCTTTTGAAGAAGTAACGGGGAAAGACCTGAACTGGTTTTTTAACCAATGGTATTTTGGTGCGGGACATCCGGATCTTAATATCAATTATCATTATGATGAGCAGGCAAAGCTGGTAAGCGTGATTGTTGAACAAAAGCAGGAAGGGAATATTTTTGAACTGCCCGTAAAAATTGATGTATGGCATGGCAATATGCCTATGCGGCACACGGTGTGGGTAGATAACAGGATAGATACCTTCACTTTTACTTCCATGTCAAAGCCGGACTTCATCAATTTTGATGCGGATAAAATACTGATCGCGAAAAAAACTGAAAACAAATCCCTTGATGAATACCTTGCACAGTATAAGAATGCCAGGAATTATATTGACAGAAGGGAAGCTATAGATGCTGCGCTTGATAAACAGGAAGAAATAAAGGCAGTTGCCCTGCTTACTGCGGCCTTGAAGGATCCTTATGGTCCATTGCGTGAATATGTACTCTCCAACCTTGATATGAGTCTGGAACAGGTTAAAACTTCAATGCGCGGCCATTTGATTGAGTTGTCTCAAAAAGACAATTACAGATTGGCTAAAGCCGCAGCCATTTCCAAGCTGGGTAATTACAGGGATGCTGCTTATGCATCCATTTTCCGGAAAGCCATTAATGATTCATCCTATACGGTAGCCGGCAATGCATTGGAAGCTTTAAATAAAATAGATACAGCATCAGCCTACAGGGAGGCGGTCCGGTTGTCGGCCCTGACTGCTAAAGGAAAGCTCTCAACTGCTATTAAAACCATTTTGAGTTCCCGGGATGCCAGTGCCGGTGATCAACTTGTTCAGGACTTTATAGACCTTCCATTTGGCCAGGAAAAATTCCAGGCGCTGCAGGGTTTATTTGATTTTATGGCTTCAACCAATAATCTTCAGCAGTTTAAAAAATCTGTGGACGCCATTATTACTTTGCAGGGGCAGATCCCTGAGCAATTCCGCGAACAGATCAATCCGGCATTGAATGCAGCGCTGAGAGAAATACAAAAAGAAAAACTGGCAAATGGCCTGAATGAGCAGGCAGCATATATTGATTCAAAATTGCCGAAAGAAAAAGGATTTTAATAAAGCAACCCGCGGGGCAGGCATATCAGCCCCGCGGGTAATTCTTATTTATATGCGATCTTATCCGGACTCCCATCAGGATCATTAACTGCCGTTGTAGAATATCGCATTCTTCCACCATTCAACAATAATAAACCTGCAACATGGGGAGCTGCCATGGAAGTGCCGCTCATTTTTGCGTACAATCCGCCCTTATAGGTTGACAATATCCTTACTCCCGGTGCAGCATAATCCACCACATCATTTCCGTAATTTGAAAATCCCGCAAAATTATCCAGGCTGTCAATGGCAGAAACCGTATAAATATTATCTCCGTTTACCCTGCCTGGTGAATACTGGTTAGCAGCTTTGCCATCATTGCCTGCTGCAATAGCAATTAAGATGCCTTTTGCAGCCACATTTTGTACCTGCTGGTCCAACAAAGCTGAAACTTCTTCTTCACCAAGACTTAAGTTTACAACATCTCCCGCCCTGGCGTTCGTACCTATATAATTCAACGCCTGTATAAAAGCAGACAAAGTGCCCACACCTTCCTTATTTAATACTTTTAATGAAACCATGCTGGCACCCGATGCCACACCTAGTACACCAATGGTATTATTTTTTGCTCCTATTATTCCCGCAACGTGCGTTCCGTGGCCGTGTTCATCATCAGCAGAAAAAACACCACTTACAAATGAACGGCTGCGCTCCGTGTCTACATTGAGGTCGGGATGTTCGAAATCTATTCCTGTATCAACAACCCAGGCTGTTTTTCCTATCCCATTCCCATATCCTACCTTATTGATATTCCAGGTAAGCAGCCTTGGTTCCACCACAGTAAAACAAGTGCTCAATGCCATGATCCTGTCCGGCTCCACAGCCTGTATGGCCGGATCGTTCTGAAGACTTTCGGCCTGTTCATTCGAAATGGACGCAACAAAACCGATCATATCACCATTGAAAGACTGACGCATGGCCGAAGAAGAAATGTTATGGTCCATTAACACATCACGGCTTTTTTGTGAGATCCTGCCTGAGGAGGCCATACTTACTTCCGTAGAGTTTTTATAGATTACGATATATTGACCGGGTATGATATCGCCGGTTGCAGCAGACCTGGTGGTATAACAATCTTCTTCTTCCTTAAGTTCTTTCGGCTGATCGGATTTTGAACAGCTGGAAATGACCAGCAAGGCTGCTGATAACATGGTAAGTCTGAATAATTGCATAGGAAAATATTGGGTTTGTCTGTTATCGCATTTATAATGCCTTAAAAAGTGAAAACACTTTGCTTTAACGAGTCCTTATGTTAAGGAAGAACTACAAAATATGTGAAGCTGATTTGGGTTTTAAAAACCGGAATTAACTGAGAGGTTACAGGCCCCATCATTTTAAATCAGGAATGATTATCCTACCCCCTTAACAGTGCCCGATTGCATTACCTGTGTTCTTTATATCTTTTTGAAGGAATATGCTGATCCAGCAGTTGCATTTCCTTATCGGATAAACCCGGCGCAGATGGTATATGCAATGCTTCTTCCAATTGTTCTTTTGTTCTGATGCCAATGATGGCCGATGTTATAGCGGGGTGTTGAAGTACGTATTGTACTGTTGACTGGAGTTTTGTTCGTTTACCGTCAGAAACCTGTGTGATTATTTCTGCAGCCTGTTTTACTTCTTCCAAAGAATGGTCGAGATATGGAGCGGGCGGTTTGTTAATCAGTAAACCCTGTGCGATAGTGCCCCTTGTCATCACAGCAATATTATTTTCAAGTAAAAAAGGAAGACTTGTTTCTTCAGGTCTGCGGTCGAGTAAACTATACTGTGTCATTACGCTGACTATGCCGGAACGTTTTACCCATTCCCTGATCACCACCGGCCGGATGGAAGACAAGCCATAATACCTGATCTTGCCTTGTTGCTTCAAAATTTCGAATGCTTCAATGGTTTCATCAACCGGATCTTCCATTGTGCCACCATGTAACTGGTAAAGGTCGATGTAATCGGTTTGCAACCGCCGGAGACTTTCATCCGCACATTTCAAAATATAATCTTTACGCGGGTTCCAGTCCCATCCGCTTCCATCTTTTCTCCATTGATTTCCTGCCTTGGTTGCAATGATCACTTTATCCCGGATATTCTTAAATGTTCTACCCAGCAGTTCTTCATTTTTTCCTTTATCATAGAGGTCTGCTGTGTCAAAATAATTGATACCCTGATCTAAAGCATGATGGAGTAAAGATTCATTTCCTTCATTATCCATTTTCAAAGACATACATCCAAACCCTATCCTACTAACTGCAAGGGACGTTCTTCCGAGGTTTTTATATTCCATATTGATCCGGCAAAACTATGAAGATTGTATTCGTAAAAATTGAGTATTGATTCCTGGTATTTAAGAAGTTGCTCCGGTTGCCAGTTCTCCATTCATTTTCCACTTCTAATGTTAAACCCTTTAACATGCTTTATCCGCGAATTCCTCAGTTCATACATCAGCAGGTTGATAAGAATTTGAATGGGTTGCAGCTTTGTGGAAACAAAACCAATTTTTCACCTAACTACTCATTTTTATGAAACGTATCATCACCACATTATTTGCAGCTGTTTTATTATATGCCGGTAAAAGTTCCGCCTCCGACCTTGTTCCTGTTACATTAATGCAATCATTTTTTGAAACATTCACCAATGCCCAGGATGTAAAATGGGAAAAAAGAAATGGCTACAATATTGCCAGTTTCACAAGAGAGAACATTAAACAGTCTGCTGTTTATTCAGAAGCTGGTCAGCTGATTGCTGTAGCCAGACAAATCAATGAAAAAGAGATCTCACAAAAATTGAAAGCCGATCTTATTGAAAGATTTGAAGGTTATTTTGCCACTACCATATTTGAAATGAAAGACGATACTGGCATAACCTATTTTGCAACTGTTACAAATGGCAAAAAAGAATTAATACTGAAAGCCGGCAGATCAAAATGGTTTTCACTGAAAGAAAAGAATCTTTCAGAAGCATCTGAATAATCTGGACCAATACCATGCAAATGGGAATAGGATGGCAAACATCCAAAACCGGGGAATGATCCCCGGTTTTTGTTTGCCTGTTTACATCATAAAAGCCCACTGCGGGCTTTTATGATAAGAAATGAAATGCTTTTTTCAATATCCATCGTTCTGGGCAATATTTGGATTGTAATATCTTTCGGTTTGCGGGATCGGCAATATGCGTTTGTGGCTGGTGAAAAGAATTTCTAATGGCACATTAGCAGGATAATTGCTATTCATATTCACGCGTTCCACATTGCGGTTAAGTCTTTGCAGATCGGGATATCGCAGGCCTTCAAAAGCAAATTCAAGTCTTCTTTCCTTTATAATATCTTCCAGCAAAGCCGCTCCTATTGATGTATATGGCGCAATGCCTCTCCTTGTTGCTATCATATTCAAATACGTTAAGGCAGTTGCTTCATCGTTTAGCCGGTAACTGGCCTCAGCTACTATCAGTATCATCTCGCTTAGCCGGAGCATCTTGATATTGTCCTTATCAGCATTTGCTTCATTGGGATACTTCCTTACCACCTTTACATTATTTCCGGCCCTTGTACCGTCTACGATCAACCCTCTCCTTACATCAGTAACAGCATAGGTATTGTATAATGCATCAGTGGCCAGCATATCACCATATCCTACCTGATCGTACATATAGGCCAGCGAATTGGAACCGTTGTTCACTACTGCATCAAGGTTCAGTTCAAAAATGGTTTCTACTTTATCAGTACGTACAGCTGCGCTGTTCCAGTATGAATTGAAATTAGAAGTTGAAACCAGGCTGTAACCACCATTATTTATCACATCCAGCGCAGCATCTTTTGCATTTTGCCATTCACCCTTTGTTAAATATACCCTGGCGAGCAGCGCTTTGGCGGCATATTTATTTACAAAACCCGAATTTTTGGAAATGCTCATCAGGCTGAAAGCTTCTGCGAGATCGTTCTCAATAAGCTCATAAACTTCAGTTACGGAATTCCTCGAAGGCAATTTAAAAGGATCATAAGCAGTGATTACAGGAACCCCGGGTGCATTAGGGTTTGATGTATATGGCCTGGCAAAATACTGAATCAGTGCGTGATAGGTCAATGCACGCATAAATAATGCCTCACCTCTCAACTGATCAACATTTGGAGTTGACGCCAGGCTGGCATTGATAACATTATTCGCTCTTAGAATAACCACATAAGCGGCACTCCATAAATTCAGCACATCGCCCGACGCCACCGTATAATTATACTGAAAGGCGCCTGTATAACGGTTAGAGTTAACCGCTGACTGATAGATGTTATCGGCATACAGGTCGCCGATCACAGGCAGGGCCCTGCCGAATAATGAAGCAGAAGTGGCAGCCCGGTACACTCCGGCCATTACTGACTGCATGGATGATTCATCTACTATGGCCGTTTCCCTGGGTAGTGCATCATATGGGGGCAGGTCAGTGAATTCCTTTGAACATGAAATCATCATTGCAGACAAAAGAAATATATAAATGAGTTTTTTCATTGTTGTTAGTTTATAATGATAGATTTAAACCAAATGATATCACCTTTTGAGGAAGGAAGTTCAAATCAGACTGTCCGCTTATCCTTTGCTCAGGGTCAATAGTGATGTTTTTGTCAAACGCTTTTGTAAACAGGTTGGTACCTCTTACATATACCTGGGCGCTTCCTATTTTTGCTCTTTGCAATAAAGAAGATGGAAGGTTATAGGTGAGGCTGATATTCCTGACGCGGAAGTAATCTCCTTTATAATACCACCTGGATGATTCAGCATTCGATCCTGATGCATTGTTGAAAACAAATTTGGGAACATCAGTTATATCACCCGGATTCTGCCATCTTCTTAAAGCCGTTCTGTTTTGATTTAAAGTGGCATAAGCACCATCACTGTATAATAAGAATCCCCAGAAGTCATTCACGATATTGCCATACTGATAGTTGATCTGGGCATCGAGGGTGAAATTCTTAAAACTAAGATCAGTAGAAAATCCTCCAAATCCTTTTGGAGATGCACTGCCAATGATGGCTCTTTGCGCCTGGGAAAAATCATTGGTGGTTTCTGCTTTGGTTTCATCTTTATACCATAATGCATCACCGTTGGCAGGATCAACGCCGGCCCACAAACGTGTAAAGATGCTTTGAAAATCTTCGCCCACCTGCCTTATGAATACACCATCCCTGAAAGAACGGTCCTGATAAAGTGAGGTGATCTTATTCCTGTTCATGGCAAAATTGAAGGAAGCATTCCAGCGGAAATTTTCACTGTTCACCAATACGCCACCCACGGTTAATTCAATCCCTTTGTTTTCCATGGCCCCTACATTATCAATGGCCTCTGTAAAACCTGAGGTTCTTGAAAGCGGCACATCCAATAAAAGGGAACTTGTTTTACGCTTGTAAACATCTATTCCTACAGTTAACCGGTTATTCAAGAAACCTGCATCCAGTCCAATATTCAGCGGTTCATTCTTTTCCCAGGTAAGGTTCTCATTACCCACGCTTGTGGCTGTAGGTGCAGCACCCGGAATACCTGCATAATTATTTCCTGATCCAAAATAAACAAGTGGCCTCCATGCATAATCTCCAATTTCAGCATTACCGTTGGTACCATAAGATGCGCGGAGCTTTAACTGGTTGATGAATGAAAGACTTTGCAGGAATTTTTCATTATGCATATTCCATGAAGCACCAACCGACCAGAAGTTCGCATACTGGTTCAATGGACCAAACCGTGATGAACCATCGCGCCTGAATGTACCTGAAACAATGAAGCGGTTCTGATATCCGAGGTCCGCATTTACAAACTGCGACACAAATGAATAGTCACTTCCATTAAAACTTACATCAGTTGGAGTAGCCGCCGGTGGATATGGGATCAGTGTAGTTAGAGGCACCCCTTCCCCGGTAGAATTCTGATCGTACAGGTTTGATTTTTGTGCTTCATATCCAAGTTTCACATTCCCGTTTAATCCCATATTGTCCAACCGGAAATTATAATCCAGGGTATTTGTCCAGATCCAGTTGAATGCTCTTACATTACTGGCAAACAATAAACCACCCGGACTAAAGTCGCCAAAGAATGGGTTGTAATAAGAACGTTCCTCGATATTGAAGAAATCAATTCCATATTTACTTCCGAATTTCAGATTGCGGAGAATCTGCACCTGCAGATCCAGTCCACCCAGGGCTTTGAATGTATTATTCCTGTGTTGGTCAAATGCTGCAACGGCCAGAGGATTATGAAGCTGGTTAAATACATTTGGATCATAATTAGGACTGCCATCTGCATTGAATGCTTCAGCGGTTGGTAACAATGCCAGGCCTGCAAAGTAAGGATTACGAAATGCACTGCTTTCACTTTCCCCCATTTGATTGGAATAAGAAACGTTCACATTTGGCGTGAATGTAACACGGGAACCCAGTTTCTGGCGCAGGTTGAATGCAGCTGAATACCTTTTGAAGTCTGAACCAATGAATGCTGCCTGCTGGTCGAAATATCCACCGGAAAAATAATACTGGGTATTGGCATCGCCACCACTTGTTGACAAATTAAGCTGCCTTGTTTTTGAATTCCTGCTTACCAGGTCAAGCCAGTCATAATTGGCAAGCGAATTAAATCCAAGTACATCAAGTATCTGGCTGGTTTCAGCAGGCGTGGCTCCGGCGTTCACCAATCCTTCAGTGATCAGTTCTTCAGATTCCGCACGGTTCAATGGCCTGCCATTCTCCGGCAAAAAAGCAATGCTGCCCACGCCATATTCCGTATTCAGTTTGAATACAGGTTTTCCCGAACGTCCTTTTTTGGTGGTGATCAGGATCACGCCATTAGCACCTCTGGATCCATAGATGGAAGTAGATGCTGCATCTTTCAAAACTGTAACAGATTCAATATCGGTTGGATTGATACCGGCCAGTGCACTTGCACTGTTGGTGTTATTGGTAAAATCACCATGGTTAACAGGAATACCATCCACCACATACAATGGTGCACTTCCGGCAGAAATGGAACCAATGCCCCTGATCCTTACCTGTTGCAAACTTCCAGGCTGCCCTGTTGGTGCAACGGATTGCAGGCCGGCAATTTTTCCCTGTAAGATCTGGTCAATGGATGGCAAAGGAATGTTCTCAATCTCAGAAGAACGCAATGTTGAAACAGAACCGGTAACACGGCTTCTTTGTTGCTGTCCATAACCAACGATCACAACTTCATCCAGCTGCCTGCTTTGCTGGCTCAGACTTAGGTTAAGTGTGGTTTTGCCAACAATATTCACTTCCTGATTGGCAAATCCTACTGATGAAATCACCAGGATGCCGGCGTTTTGTGGTACTGTCAGGGTAAAACTTCCATCACCACCCGTTTGAGTAGCAACGGTACTTCCTTTTACACTTACAGTAGCACCCGATACACCATTTCCCTGGCTATCGGTAATACGGCCCCGGATCTCCCTTGTCTGAGCCATCACCAGGAAGGTCAGACATAAGAAGCAAAACAGAATGCTCATTTTTTTCATAAATCATATTGTTTGGTGTACAAAACCTTATGACACCAATACTAAAGCACATGCTTCAGTAAAGCAGACCAATGTTGGTTAAGCGTGATTTTATTTTGGTGAAACATGAAAAACGGTGAGTGAAGATCTTTTCATTATTGTTCCAAATGAAGCAGGAAATTGATGTAAATGATACCATCACACCTGTTAAAAATTTATTGACAGCCTGTTAAAGCAGGAAGCAATTGAACAACAATTCATTGTTTTTTAGTGTATGAACGCTTTAACAGCTTCTTTAAAGTTTTCTTCAGAATTGCTTCAGAACTCCATCATAAGATTGTATTATAAAAAAATAACCATGACAGTAAAAAAATCATTTGGAATCATACTGGTAGCAGCCGCCATATCTGCCGGAAGTATATGGGGGTACGGACAATACCAGCAAAAAGACATGTCCGGCTTAACTGATAAAGACCATTCATCATTGTTTAAAAATGCAAGCTATACCGGCACACTGGAAAGCGGGCCTGGCGTTGACTTTGAAAAAGCCGCCACCAAAGCTGTTCCTTCGGTGGTACATATTAAAACCATTACCACGGTGAAGGCATCTTCAAATATACCTGACATGCAAAACCATCCGTTTTTTGATTTTTTTGGTGATGAGATGCTCAGAGGCAGGGG
Source organism: uncultured Chitinophagales bacterium (assembly GCA_946886475.1). The sequence continues at coordinate 22,133 of CAMPIQ010000037.1, forward strand.
AAGTGCAGAGCCGCAGCAAAAAAGAGGTTCCGGTTCCGGTGTCATCATCACGGCAGACGGATACATTGTTACCAATAACCACGTGGTGGATGGAGCGGATGAACTATCCGTTACGCTTAGTAATAATAAAACCTATACAGGCAAAGTAATTGGAAGAGATCCAAGTACCGACCTGGCTGTAATAAAAATTGATGCGAACAATCTTCCCAGTATAAATTTTGCCAGTTCAGATGATACACATCTCGGACAATGGGTATTGGCCATTGGTTACCCGCTGAACCTGGATGCAACCGTAACATCAGGGATCATCAGTGCCAAATCAAGAAGCATCGGGATCAACAGCCGACAGAGCAAAACGCCACTGGAAGCCTTCATCCAGACGGATGCTGCCATCAATCCCGGCAACAGTGGTGGTGCACTGGTAAATACCGAAGGTGATCTTATTGGAATCAACAGCGCCATTGCTTCACCAACCGGTTCTTATGCTGGTTATGGATATGCCATCCCTTCAAACATTGTGAAAAAAGTTGCGGGAGATCTCATCAAATTCGGAAGTTCCAAAAGAGCTTACCTGGGCATCATGTTTGGCAATGACCGGATGACGGAAGAAGACCGTGAGAAAAACAATATCAAAGAAGGCAAGGGTGTTTTCGTAATAGAAGTATCACCAAACAGTGCAGCTTCCGAAGCAGGTATCCAACAAGGAGATTTCATTACTAAGATCAATGGAACAACCATTAAAACAGGAACCGAGATCATTGAAAAAATAGCAGCTATGCGTCCGGGTGATAAAGTGAATATTAGTTTCCAGCGTAACGGCATGGAAAGAAGTGCCAATGTTGTATTAAAAGGAGATGCAGGCACCTATGCAAGTATAAAAGAGCAGGCCGTTGAGCAATTAGGCGCTTCCCTGGAAGCTTTGGATGAGCAGGCCTCTGCAAAGCTGGGCATTTCCGGTGGGCTGGTTGTAAAAAAACTGGGACAGGGATTGCTTGCACAACAAACAAGGATCAAAGAAGGATTTATCATTCTTTCAGTAAATAATCAAAAGGTATCAAGTGTTGAAGCATTACAAATGGCCCTGGGCAGCACGGGCAACAGTGCCATCATCAGCGGCATTTATCCGGGGCAGCCAAACAGGGTGTACCAGTATGCGCTGAATGACCTTCAATAAATTTTTCCTGAACTTTTGGGTTGGTTTTTGGTTATCGTGCCCCGCCATTTGGTGGGGCATTTTTCAGATCCATGCATATAGGTACAATTGAATGATCCGGTCCTTTATCATTTTAAAATCTGTCCGCCCATTCAAACCTTGATGTGAGGTTGTATTTTTAATCTTATGAAGATCCTGATTATTGAAGATGAGCCGGCCCTTCAGCAATCCATACTCACCTATCTGGGTTACCAGGGATTTGTATGTGAAGCCGTAGCTGATTTTTTAACCGGTCTGGAAAAAGTGCGGCAACATCAATATGATTGTGTGGTGATCGATATCAATTTACCATATGGAAGCGGGCTGCAGATCGTAAAGGAATTGAAGGAGATCGGATCCAGGTCAGGCATCATTATCATTTCGGCAAGAAATTCATTGGAAGATAAACTGAAAGGGCTTGAACTGGGATCAGATGATTATCTCACAAAGCCATTTCATTTATCGGAATTAAATGCACGCATTCTCGCCATCATCAGGAGAAGGAATTTTGAGGGCAAAAAAGCAATCGTCTTTAATGAAATTGAATTAGCACCTGAAGAGCAAAGAGTGCTTGTGGAAAAAAAAGCGGTTGACCTCACGGATAAGGAATATCATCTCCTCGAATATTTTATAGCCAACCAGCGCAGGGTGCTGACAAAAGCTGCCATTGCATCGCATATCTGGGGAGATGAGTATGAACAGATGAACAGTTATGATTTTATTTATACGCATATCAAAAATCTACGCAAAAAGCTGCTTGATGCAGGAGCCGGAGATTACATTAAGACCATGCATGGTGTAGGATATAAATTCACAGATACCTGACGAACATTTTATGGATCACTTTGAAATAAAATCTTATTCATGAAATTACTGACGAAAACCACATTGTACTTCCTGGTGGCCATTATTCCTCTTCTGGCAATAGCGGGCTATTTTATGTTTGATCATTTCAATAAGCAGATCAATGAAAGAGCCGACCAGGAATTATTATATGAAGAAGTGCAATGGGTTCAGTACCTGAAAGCAGCTACCTCCAATGGCAGTAATTTCATTTTGCGTTCGCCTGATCTTTTAATTTACCCGGTTGATAAAGAAACCAGCAGGTACCCAAGGATATCCACCTTATATGGAACAAAGGCCAATGAAAATGTACAGGTTCCATTCCGTCAGCTTGAACATGTGGTTAATATCAATGGCATACACTACCAGATCCTTATCCGTAAATCGCAGGAACAAAAACTGGCGCTCATTACCAATATTGCCACCAGCATGTTACTGGTATTTGCAGGTTTGTTGCTGGCCACCCTGATATTCAATTATGTGATCAGTAAAAGATTATGGAAACCATTCCGTACCTCTCTTCAAAAGATCAGGAATATTGAATTACAGAAAATGGCAGATATACATTTTGAGCCATCAGGTATCAGGGAATTCAATGAACTCAATGCTTCGCTGAACAGCATGACGGATAAGATCCAGAAAGATTATATAAACATGAAAGAGTTTACTGAAGATGCAGCACATGAAATGCAGACGCCGCTGGCCGTTGCACATACTAAGCTGGAATTATTATTACAGGATGCACATCTTGACGCCTCACATACCGAAGCTGTAGTGCAGGCTTCGGCTGCACTTAACCGTTTAAGTAAATTAAACCAGTCCCTTTTACTGCTGGCCAAAATAGACAATAATCAATACGATGCATCGGTACCCATAAACCTGGCTGATACCACCAGGAAATACCTGAATTTGTTTGATGAAATGATAAGGCATAAAAAAATAATCGTTGAAACAAATATCAGGGAAGAATTTGAGTGCCTGATCCATCCTTTTCTGGCCGATTCGCTTATTAGTAATCTTATTGGAAACGCAATAAAGTATAACCGGGATTATGGGAAATTAATCATCACATCGGACCAGCATACTTATTGTATCAGCAATACCAGCCACCTCACCGGAATTGATCCGGATAACGTTTTCAGAAGATTTAAATCAGCTTCCGTAACCAGGAGTGATTCAAATGGATTAGGACTGGCCATCATCAAGAAGATAGCCGACACTCACCAGCTCAGCGTTAGCTACCGGCATGAAAATGACATGCACATTTTCTGCCTGAGAAAATAAATTCAGCATAACAGAAAATCAAAAATGTTCTTATTGAACGCGCCTGGTTACCGGCTAAGGAATCAATATTTTTTTTAGACATTATTTTCCGGATACAGGCCAGTCATGATACAAATATTGAAAGCACCCTGAAAATCCTTATTAACGAACATTACTAATTGTCCGGGTATATATCTTTCTCCGGTTATTACTGATTCGAAATATATACAGGCCTTTGTTGTTGAATGTATATTTTGAAACCGGAATATGGTTCATTCCTTTGAAAGTCCTGTACCTGGTGCTGTAAACCATCTGACCTATTCCATTAACCACTTCCAGTGTTATTTCTTCTTCATCATCCGACCGATATTGAATAACAAACCGGCTACCATCAAACATTAAAAGCATCCTGTTGGGTGGTTCAGATGGAGCATCTAATTTTTTTGTGTTGCTAAAACTTACTGTGCCCTGGCTGGTTACGGATCTTATACGATAATAAACTTCGGTTTGCTGATACTTTTCATAGTAAGAAAAGGACCTTATTTGATCGTTTGTTATTAGTAGGACAGCGGTTTGGAAAAAATCTCTTCCATTAAAACTTTTCTCCACAATAAAATGACTGGCATCAAACAAAGAAGCAACTGTCCATATGAGTCCCACCTTCCCTGCTGAATCACGATTCAAATCAAAATGGTTGAATTGTA
>CAMPIQ010000038.1 GCA_946886475.1 uncultured Chitinophagales bacterium
AATTAATATTCTATGAAACAATTTCATTTTCACTTTAGACGGGTGATTTAGATCGATGTTCAAATAAGGGCGTTTAACCTCTTTTTCTCTTTTGAACTCTTTGCCCACTTCCTTTACTCTTTCCACTCTTTTGCTCTTAGCTCATCTCTTTTTTCCTCTTATTCTTCCCTTCTTTCTTTGATCTCTTCAACGATCTCATTCAGGAATTCATCAATTGATTTTGTTCCAAGATCTCCTTTTCCCTGTCGTCTTACTGCCACCCTGTTCTCATTCATTTCCTTTTCACCAATCACCAGCATGTAAGGCACCTTCATTAATTCAGTATCGCGGATCTTTCTTCCAATCTTTTCGCTCCTGTCATCAATTGCAGCACGAATATCTGCTTTTTTTAATTTTTGCAGCACTTCTTTTGCATAGTCTCCAAACTTATCGCTGATGGGCAGGATCCTGACCTGTAGCGGAGCCAGCCACAAAGGCAGTTTGCCTGCATAATGCTCCAGCAGGAAGCCTATAAACCGCTCATGGGTTCCCAATGGTGCCCTGTGAATGATCAGGGGAGTTTCAGCGCTGTTGTCGGCCGTGGTATATTGTAATTTAAAGCTCCGGCCTTGTGAAAAGTCCACCTGATTGGTGGCAAGTGTAAATTCCCTTCCAATTACACTATAGATCTGCACATCGATCTTCGGACCATAGAAGGCTGCTTCATCCTGTACTTCAACATAAGGAATATTAGATTCTTTCAAAACATTCCTGACCATGGTTTCCGTTTCTTTCCAGAGTTCGGGTTCATTTACATACTTGATACCAAGTTTATCAGGTGAATGCAGCGATAAACGCATCACGTATTTATCAATTCCGAATATCTTAAAATACTTAAGATACATATCATTCACAGCTCGGAATTCATCATTGAATTGTTCTTTGGTACAATAGATATGCGCATCATTCATGTGAAGGCAGCGAACCCTCATCAACCCAAACAGTTCACCACTTTGCTCATACCTGTATACTGTTCCGTATTCAGCGATCCTGTAAGGAAGGTCTCTGTAACTTTTTGGTTCTGCAGCAAAGATCTTATGGTGATGCGGGCAATTCATGGATTTGAGATAGTACTTCTCCCCTTCCAGTTCCATAGGCGGATACATGCTATCAGCATAATAAGGCAGGTGTCCGCTGGTAAGGTACATGCTTTCCTTAGCAATATGAGGTGTAACAACTCTTTTATATCCCGCTTCGGATTCTGTTTCTTTAGCCAGCTTTTCCAGTTCTTCAATGATCACCGTTCCATTTGGAAGCCACATGATCAGGCCCTGTCCTACATCATCATCAAGTGTATAAATTCCCAATTCTTTTCCAAGTTTCCTGTGGTCTCTTTTCTTTGCTTCTTCCAGCATCTGCAGATACTCATCCAGTTGTTTTTGAGACGGGAAGGTTACACCATATATTCTGGTGAGTTGTTTGTTCTTTTCATCGCCCTTCCAATAAGCTCCGGCAATATTGGTGAGCTTAATGGCCTTAATAAATCCAGTGCCCGGAATGTGCGGTCCGCGACAGAGGTCAGTAAAATTTCCCTGTGTATAGAACGTTATGGCGCCATCTTCCAGTCCCTGGAGAAGGTCCAGTTTATATTCATCTCCTTTCCCGGTAAAATAATTCAGGGCTTCCGCTTTTGGAATTTCCTTTCTGATGTAAGGATTATTTTGTTTGGCCAGTTCAGCCATCTTTTTTTCCACTTTGCGCAGGTCTTCTTCTGTTATGGTCTCACCTCCAAGGTCAACATCATAATAAAATCCATTGTCCAGGGCCGGACCTACCCAGAATTTGGCACCAGGGTATAAGCTTTCAATAGCTTCTGCCATCAGGTGGGCTGAAGAATGCCAGAATGTATTCTTTCCTCCGTTATCATCCCATGTCAGAAGTTTACATTGAACATCCTGTTCAATGGGCCGGGTGGCATCCCAAACCTGTCCATTGATTTCTGCTGCCAATACTTTCCTTGCCAGTCCTTCTGATATAGACCTGGCAATGTCCATGGCCGATACGCCTTTATTGTACTGGCGTACCGCACCGTCGGGTAATGTTATGTTAATTGATTCACTCATAAAGAGCGGCAAAATTAACAAATTCAATCGCTTCCGGTGGATTTAAAAACGGCTTAATAATTTAATTTGCACAGTAATGATTTCAACACTGCGAAAATTATCTGTAGCCTTTGTGTTTTTGACCATGCTTCTGCCATTTGCAGCCAGTAGCCAGGATCTTACCGGCATCTGGCGTGGCCGCTTTGAAACCTTTACGGGGGAAGAATACAGGTTTGAAATTCAGATTGAGCAGACCAGTACCAACAGGATATCAGGTGTTTCCTATTCCTACCTTGATGTTCGTTTTTATGGAAAGGCAACACTAACAGGATATTTTACCAAAAATTCCGGTTCGGCATTGATTCAGGAAATCAAGACCGTTGAAGTGAAATCTGCCAGCGGTGACGGGGCATGTATTATGAAATGCCAGTTTGTTTATTCCAGATCCGGCAAGGAAGAATTTCTGGAAGGTACATATACAAGTGTTGTGGAAGGTTCCAATCCTCCCAGAAATTGCGGAGGGGGAACCGTGAGGTTAAGAAGAGTGAGCACTACAGATTTTTATGTTGAACCATTCCTCCGCAAAAAAATGGAAGAGGATAAACCGGTAAAAAAAGAGGAAGAAAAAAAACCGGTCACAAAACCGCAAACCAAACCGGTAACAAAACCGGTTATAAAAACACCTCCGGTTGTACAAAGACCCAAAAAGGACTCAGCTATCGAAAGGGCAGATCCCATTATAAAAGAGGATCCTGCCAGGAAATCAGTTGTAAAGATCCCTGAAACCACCAGGTCGCGCGAGAATGAATTAATACAGACTTTCACTATTACAAATAAAGAGATCAGTGTGCGATTATATGATAATGGTGAAATTGATGGCGATACCATATCGGTATATCTTGACGGCATACCACTTGTTTCCAACAAAGGCCTGTCTACTTCACCCATCACACTCCAATTAGAAATGGATGAAGACAATGCTGAACACGTATTGATCATGGTGGCAGAGAATCTGGGACGCATTCCTCCTAACACTTCGCTTATGCTGGTACATGATGGAGATAAAAGGTACCAGGTAAGTATCACATCAACTGAGCAAAAAAATGCCATGGTCCGTTTCAGGTACCAAAAGAAATAGGCTGACCATTTATATAATTTTCAACGGTGCAAAAATGAAATCCAGTATTTTCCATTCGTGAATACCCGCCTTTTCATATTTATACTGCTGATACTGGCCAATAATTTTGTTCAATCCCAGGAACTCAACGGTATCTGGAAAGGTACGCTGACACAGCAGCCCGGTGGGTGCTTCCCGGTTTACCATGTTGAATTGCAGGTAAATATTAATGATAATCAGGTGGCGGGTTTCTGTTATCATTATTCTGATATATCCAATTACGTTAAAAAAGATTACAACGGTATTTACAATGCAGCCACTAAAACCATAAATATCCAGGAACAAAAAGTAATGATCTTTAAAATTCCCCAGGACTGTACACCGTGTGTGAGATATTTTACACTGGCTTACAGCAGAAGAGGAAATGAAGAAACACTTAGCGGTGACTGGGGTGGTGTGGTGATGAATGGAACAACTGCCTGTACACCCGGAAAGATTGTATTGCACCGGGTTGTTGAATCGGAATTCAACCACATCCAGGAAATCAGGGTTGATACCGGTACACTCAGACTTGATTTTTATGATAATGCCCAGATAGATGGCGATTCCATCACGGTTACGGTGAATAACCAGGTTCTTGTATCAAACCAGAAACTCGGATTAAAACCAATATCAGTTGAAATAAAAGTTAGTCTCGAAAATCCCGAACAGGAAGTAACCATGGTTGCCAATAACCTTGGCACCATTCCCCCAAATACAGCCATGCTGATTGTAAAGACCGGAAGTAAAAGATACAAACTCTTCCTTGCCTCCAATGGAAAGAAAAACGCTCAGGTAAGGTTTATTTATGAGAAAAATCCGGAGTGAGTCAATTAAATATATTGAATGACAATATTCATAATCCGGATAATTCTTACTTCCGGTTAAAATTTAAAGTTCCATGTAATTGAAGGCAATATTGGAAACAGGGAAACCTGCCTTGCTTCTATTTTCAATGTTCCGTTCAAAGGATCTCCGGTTTGATTGAAATAAACAAAGTAAGGATTCATTCTGCTATAGGCATTGTACACACTGAATACCCAATAGTGTTCCAGTTTTCTTTTTTTCTTTGGCACCGGGGTGTAAATAGCCGAAAGGTCGATACGATGATATGGTTTGAGCCTGTATTTATTGATGCTGCTGTATTCCTGTGTAAGAATCCCATTGATGAAGTAGAATCTTTCGGGCAATGAGGTGGCATTACCGGTTCCATAAACAAACACGCCTGATAACTTCCATTTATTGTTCAATTCAAAATTGCCTACTACCGACAGGTCATGCCTTCTGTCATATTTTGCAGGATATTTTAATCCATTATTCAAAGCAGGAAATTTGCGCCAGGTCCACGAAAGCGTATATCCAATCCATCCCGTAAATCTTCCTCTTGCCTTATTTACAAAAAGCTCGGCACCATAACTCCATCCTTTTCCAAAAACAAATTCTTCTTCAGGGTCACTCAATCCGGGTGTATAGCCTTCGCGGTATTCGATCTGGTTCTGCATATCCTTGTAATACAACTCTACGGAAGTTTCAAATTCATTATTATTGAAATTTTTGAATACACCCGCTGCATACTGCCAGCTTAATTGTGGTTTTACCCTGAATGTACTGGGCACCCACAGGTCGGTTGGCAGTGTGGTGCCTGCATTACTTACGAGGTGAATGAACTGAAGGTTTCTTGTAACAGATGCTTTTATAGATGTTGATGTGCCGGCAGCAAACCTCATGGTGAACCTGGGTTCAAGACCATTATAATTGATGATCTTTTCAAAATTTCCATAAACAGTGCTGTCTGTCTTATTTTGGTTGTCGTCCCTTGTGTATCTGGTGTAGGGACCTATTTGTGTGAAGGCTGACCACCTCAATCCATAATTGATCCTGAACTTTTCGCTGATGTCCCAGTCATCCTGTATATAAGCAGCATTTTCAATAGCAAATTTTTCTCCATCGGATACCGGGTTGAAAACAACAGAATCCTGACGGCCTGAGGTAACATTCGGAATGAATTTATGATAAGTAACCTGCGCACCGAATTTCAATAGGTGTTGGGAGGTTGGGTAATAATCAAAATCAACTTTAGCATTACCATCCCTGATACCCGATGAAAGTTTAATGTTGAAATTATTCTGGGCAGCACCAAAACTAAAATGGTAGTCATTATATACAAGAGAAGTATTGGCAAATAATTTTGGACCGAACACGTGGTTCCATCTTATGGTAGCCGTTGAATTGCCCCATGGTATATTGGCATTGAAGGATAATTCTGAATTATTAAAAGTAAATACGTCTCTTCCAAAATAACCACTCAGATACAACCTGTCCTTTTCAGAAAACCGGTAGTTGATCTTGGCATTCAGATCATAGAAATAATACCCTGAGCCATAAAAATTGCTTGTTCTTTTGATAAATGGTTTTGCTAAGGCATCTGCATAGGTTCTTCTTGCCGATACAATAAATGAAGCCTTATTTTTTATCAGTGGACCCTGTACTGAAAACCTGGAAGCAATCAAACCAATTCCTCCTTCTGCCTGGAAACGATTACTGTTGCCATCTTTCATTGATACATCAAGAACAGATGAAAGTCTTCCGCCATATTGTGCAGGCATTCCACCTTTAACAAGGGTTACGTTTTTAATGGCATCTGAATTGAAAATGGAAAAGAATCCGAATAAATGCCCAGTATTGTATACCACTGCTTCGTCAAGCAAAATAAGGTTCTGGTCCGGACCTCCTCCTCTTACATAAAAACCTGCATTGCCTTCACCTGCATTTCTTACACCTGGCAGGAGTTGAATGGTTTTAAGGATATCAACTTCACCCATAAAAGCTGGTATGTTCTTTATCCGGGAAACTGAAAGATCTACCTGTCCCATTTGCGCTGATCTTACATTCATGTCTCTTCTTCTGCTGTAAACCACCACTTCATTCAGCGCTGCAGCTGCCGGAGAAAGAAAAATATTATGTTCTATGTTTTTGTTGATACTTAGGTGAAAAGTTAGTGAGCGGTAAGATACATGACTCACTAAAACGTTGTATTCCCCTTCGGAAAGGGTAATTGAATAAAAACCATACTGATTACTGGTAACATTCTTATTGTTGACGGTTAAACTTGCACCAATAACAGATTCACCGCTGCTGCTGTCTTTTATATAACCATTGATCGTATACCTGTTCTGGGCATGAACCGTCAATAGGTTTACCAGGAAAAATAATATAAAAAAGGAACGCATTAGTTGTCTTTAGAATTGACCCCTATCTTTTTTTCAAGCGTACCACATTCAAGCATCCCTGCTTTGTAATAAGGATGATGTAAACCCAGGTAGGGATTTCTTTTTTCTTCCGTTTTACTGATCCATACACCTCTGCCCGTATCATTGAAAGGCATGGTGCATTCCTGCAGATAAACAGGTTTATGATCATATTCAATAGCATCAAGAAAAGCAAAAAGATTTTCTGACACAAGATGAAAACTATGGCGTTTTGCGGTAAGGTCGCCATCAGCGAGCATTTTTTGAACAGCGTTGGCGGCCTGGTTAAAAAAGACATTTCCTTCCAGCAGGGTCCGTCTCGTATCTCCGGTAACCGTATCCAGGTTTTGGGATAGCTGGTTAAGGCTTTCACCCAATATTGTAGCGGCGCTGTCCACCTTAGTTGAATCCCATTGAACCAGCGTTTCTGATAAGAAATAATAATTGAGCAGACCTGAATCAATAGCTCCATTGATAGCAGGACTGTATTTTGCCGCAACCGGCGACGCCCTGTTATCATTTTCGTTTTCGTTGCAGGCAGTGATACATAGGGTAAAAAAAGCAAAGATGAAAAACCTGTTCATTGGTAAGATTTATGCAAAAATAACGGTCCTGCAGGTGTAAACCCTTCAGACTGCAATTCCGGGTCAGGCCCTGGCTGCTCATCTGATTTTTTTAACCGGGATAATTTAATCATGTTAATCTTTGATTTTTCCCCTGAATCCCTGTCCTGTCTGTTTATCTTTGCGGCTCTTAAATATTAGCTTATATGCTGGCGGGTTTTCAAAATGTAACATTCGAATTTGGTGCGAGGGTCATAGTAAAAGATGCTACCTGGCATATTCATCCCGGGGAACGCATTGGTTTGATTGGATACAATGGAACCGGAAAATCAACGCTGCTTAAAGTGCTGGTGGGAGAATACACGCCCTCAGGTGGAACAGTTGAACGCAGCCGGAGTACTTCAATTGGATACCTGCACCAGGACCTTTTGAGTTTTGAAACAACTGAATCTATCGTGGAAGTAGCCATGCATGCTTTTGATAAAGCAAAGACACTGGAAAAGGAACTTGACCGTATGGTGAAGGAACTTGAAATTAACCAGACCGATAAATTGCTGGATGAATACAGCCATAAACTGCATGATTTTGAAGAGGCGGGCGGGTATGTGATGCAACATAAAACCGAAGAGATCCTGCAGGGTCTGGGTTTTGAAAACAACGATCTTCAAAGGCCGTATAAAGAATTCAGCGGAGGATGGAGAATGAGGGTGTTACTGGCCAAAATGATCCTTCAGCAACCCGACCTTTTATTACTGGATGAACCTACCAACCACCTTGACCTGCCCTCTATTGAGTGGCTGGAAAAATACCTCACACATTACCAGGGCTCTGTTGTGATCGTTAGCCACGACAAGTATTTCCTTAACCGGATGGTAACCAAGATAGTTGAAGTTTACCAGCAGCAATTGCATATTTATAACGGCAATTTTGATTTTTATGAAACTGAAAAAGCACTAAGGGTAGACCTGCAGCAAAAAGCATACGAGAACCAACAGGATTATATCAGGCAAAATGAAAGATTGATCGAAAGGTTCAGGGCCAAGGCCAGCAAAGCAGCTATGGCACAAAGCCTGATGAAAAAACTTGATAAACTCGACAGGATCGAAGAAGCTGAAATTGAAAGGCCCAATATCCGGATCAATTTCCGCCTGGATAAACAACCGGGAAAAGTGTTGGTTGAATTAAAGGATATTACTAAAAAATTCGGGGACAATGTAATTGTTGAAAATACATCTGCAGAAATTGAAAGAGGTGATAAGATTGCACTGATAGGTGCCAATGGTAAGGGAAAGTCAACACTGTTAAGGATCATTGCAGGAGTGGAATCCTTTCAGGGCGAAAGAAAATGGGGTCATAATGTTGATGAAAGCTTTTATGCCCAGCACCAGCTGGAAGCCCTTAATATGAATAATACCATATTAGATGAAATGAAAGAATGCGGTAGTCAGATGACCGAACTTGAGTTAAGAGGGCTGCTGGGGTGTTTTTTATTCAGTGGTGACGATGCGGATAAAAAGATCAGGATTCTGAGTGGTGGTGAAAAAGCAAGGGTTGCACTGGCAAAGACCATTGTAAGCAAGGCCAATTTCCTGATGCTGGATGAGCCAACCAACCACCTTGACATGCACAGTTGCGATTTGCTGATCGAAGCCCTTAATAAATATCAGGGGAGCATCATCCTTGTAAGTCACGACCGTTACTTTATCTCAAAAACTGCAAACAAGATATGGGAGATCGTTGACCATGAGATCAAGGAATTTAAAGGCGGTTATGAAGAATGGGTTGAATGGAAAGAAAGAATGAAGGACAGAAGTACCAATACAGAGGTGCGCGGTGCAAAACCGGTGAAGCCCGCTAAAGAAAAAAAAGAAAATATTGCAGCTGTAAATGGTAATACGGGAACAGAAACCAAAGTTCAAACCGCTGATGAAAAAACACAAATAAAAAAAGACCTGCAAAGATTGCAGAAACAGTTCCAGCAGGTTGAAAAAAAGGTTGAAGAACTAAAAAAGCAAAGTTCAGTGTTGGAAACACAACTGGCCCTGCCGGAAACTTACTCCAATCCTGAAAATTTCAAAAAAGCAGAATTGAATTATAAGCAGGCATCAGAACAACTGAAGCATGCCAATCTGCAATACGAGGAATTATTTGAAAAGATCATGAAGCTTGAAGAAGCGCTGACAGGTTAGCTTTCTTTCATTTTGATAAAGTCACTCACCAGGTAACTAATTAATTTACCCGTTAGCACACTGGTTCTTCCATCGGGCATTTGCACTGCTCCTTCGCAGATATGCAGGTAGCATGCCCTGACGTGGGCTGCACATAAATTAATATATTGCCTGGCATGAATATCTGATAATCCACTGGGGCTACTCGCACTGCTTAAGGTATTCCGGATGGAATCAAGGTCAAGTTCAATGCCGGTGAAATTATCACCTGTAAATTCTATGGCATGAGAAACGGCCTGCCTGAAACTTCTTTTTTCATGGATGAAGATATCCTCAAAGGTGATAAAATCTATGAAGGGATTATTAACAATGTCAAGCCATACATTTTGCGGTAAATAATTTTCATGTATGCCAACCACGCAATATTTCTGTAAGAAACCATCTTCTTCGGCATACCTGAATCCATTACCGCTATGCCTTCCTTCAATTGGGCGGTAATCGGTATGGGCATCGAGGTTAATGGCATTGATCTGTGGTAATGGGACAGACTGGTTTTGCTGTAATCCTTTTGCAGCGCCTTTGATCAAAGGATAGGCGTTATTGTGTCCGCCGCCTATAACAATGGGGATCCGGCCCGAAGAAACAATGATCTTTATAAGTGTTTCAACTTCCTCATCAATAGTATGTACAGCATGCCTGTATGCTTCAACTTTTTCTTCATGATCCTGTGCATTCTTATCGATCAGAAATTGAAGGTCTCCGAAATCAAAATGTCCAAGCAAAGCGATCTCTTCACCTGAAAAAAAATCATTGCTTTGAATATTGAGGAAAGATTGCAGAAAGGGCACCCAGCCGGTACTGGCACCTGGCTTGCCGTAATTTGCCTGTATGCCTATGTCCTCCGGAATTCCTACAATAATGTACCTGGCACTGGTTTGGTTTATTGCTGCAATATCCGATAACACCCCAACCCTTTCTCCCACCTTTGTTTCGAATTTCCTGAGGTTTGTGAGTGATAATATATCCTGTTTGTTGTAGATCTTTAAATGGCTCAGATTCATAATATCTCTTTACGTTCAGAAAATTGAGGATCCTCCACTACTACATCATTTGGCTTTTTATACAGTATCATTCCAATTGATAAGATAATTCCAGTTGAAAGTATGATAAAGAAAAGTATGCCGTCATTAAATGTGTCCAGCTTCATGTGGGTTGGAATTTTATAGAATAACACAATGGTGATCAACCCGCGTGGAATAAAGAACACTTCGGGGAATACTTTAGTTTGAAAAGCATACCTGAGATATAGCCAGCGAATCAGAAATAACGCAAGAACGATAAGGCTGCCTACCAGCATCACTTCAGAATTATTAAGAAGTTTCAGGTCAATGCTGTACCCGAATAAAATGAAAAAGAACGTGCGTATCAGGAAAGATGATTCAGCTGTAATAGAGTGCAATAGTTTGCGTATTGGCTCAACCCTGTTCATAGGAAATGCATTGGCCAGTGGCTTGAGGGGTATTTGTTCCCAGTTATTGATCATCAGGCCAAAAACAAGTATAATAAGCAGGGAAGGCAGGTGCATCAGTTTTCCTCCTGAATATATCAGTATCAGTAAAGAAAAGACAAGGAAAAATTTTACTTCAAGCCTTGTTTTGGTAAGCACCAGGAACAACAGGTAAGAGATCACAACCGAAGCAACAATGGCTATCACCAGATTAAGGCCAAAAACACCAACAGAAAAAAGAGTCAGTATCTCATTGGCAGTAAAATAGTTGAATAACATAATGCCCAGGATGTCAGAAAAAGAAGCCTCATAAACCAGAAATTCCTTTTTATCATCGGAAAGTCCATGGATACTTGGTAAAACTATGGAAGAACTCATAATGGATAAAGGCAGTGCATAAACTATGCACTTTGTAATATCTTCTTTTAACCAGAAGTATATAATAGCAGCAATTATGGCAGTAGAAATAATAAGTATCAGCAGGGCAGAAATAAAAGACCCCCTGATGAGTGGCAACTTATGTTTTGACAATTTCAGATCGAGACCTGCCTCCAGAACAATCATAATCAAACCTACTACACCAAGTCCTTCAACAACATTAACAGGCAACAGCCAGTTAAAATTATTATGATCTGCCAGCAGCCTGAAGCCCATCCCTGCAAAGAGCAATAGCAATACGGAAGGAACCCTGATATACTGGCTGGCAAATGAAAAAAAATACGACAACACCACCAGACTACACAAAATGATCAGTAACAATTCTGTTGAAATTCCCATTCGGTGAAATTAATGATTAAGACTACACAAATTCCAATTCAGAAATAAGGTAAAGAATAGAAACAGAATCAGAAAAAGAAAGCGTATTGTGCGCCAAATATTTCTCTTTATATTTCCTTTCTTTTCAGGTCCACTCCCCTCTTAACATTACCCTGTGTAAAAGATTATGTCCAAATGAATATGGCAGGTATTCAATAGAAGGAACCGCTTGCGTTACAATCAGATTGGCTTTTTTACCAACAGTGATGCTTCCAACTTCATCATGCAATTCCATAGCATAAGCGCCATTGATCGTTGCGGCATTGAAGGCCTCTTGCGGAAGCATACGCATCTGGATGCAACTTAAAGCCACTACAAAATTCATATTTCCCGAAGGGGAAGATCCTGGATTATAATCGGAAGCAATGGCTACAGCACAATTGTTTTCTATCAGCTGTCTTGCCGGCTGGTAAGGCATTCTTAGAAAGAAGGCTGCCGTGGGCAATAACGTACCGATTGTATTGGAACCGGCAAGAACCCTGATGGCATCATCATCCATACTTTCCAGGTGATCTACCGATACGGCATGCAATTTTACTCCGGTTTGCACACCACCGGAAATATGAAGCTGGTTGGCATGTATTTTAGGTTTGAGATTAAAAGACATACCTGCCCTGCAGATCCTTTCTGTTTCTTCAGGTGTATAAAATCCCTGCTCACAAAAAACATCAATATAATCGGCCAGCCCTTCCCTGGCAATAGCAGGAAGCATTTCATCGGTGATGAGTTTGATGTAACCCTCCCTGTTTTCTTTATACTCCGGTGGAAAGCTGTGGGCGCCTAAAAAAGTTGCTTTAACTGGTATACGAGATGATTGCTTCAAACGCCTGATCACTCTTAGCATTTTCAATTCTCCATCTAATGTTAATCCATAACCGCTTTTGATCTCAATGGCACCGGTTCCCATTTTAATCACCTGTTGAAGCCTCTTGTACGATTGGTTATAGAGTTCGTTTTCGCTGGTTTCATTTACTTTCATGGCAGAACTGAGAATGCCTCCTCCCCTTGCGGCAATTTCCGCATAACTCAGTCCTTTTATTTTATCTGTGAATTCCATTTCCCTGCTGCCTGCAAAAACAAGGTGCGTATGGCTGTCGCACCAGGATGGCAATACCATCATGCCACCTGCATCAAAGTGATCCTTAAAGTCCCGGATCCTGAATGCAAAATCTTTCATAGGTCCATAGGCAGATATATGTTCGCCATCTACAATAAGAAAAGAATTATCAATACAGGGTAAATCACTCAGTTCCTTTCCCCTGAGCAATTGTGATTGTGCTCTTACATTTACTAGTGATTTTATATTGGTAATAAGAATGGCCATGCGCTAATGTAAATATTATGTACGAATTGCAAGGTATGAGGCACATCTGAAAAATGAACTTTATCAGGGTTCCATAATGCCGGATGGCTAACTTCGTACTTCTTACTTTCAGGGCATGATATTTTAATGTTTATTGTAATAATTTTAATCACAGATGAAGCACAACAGATCCGCAATTGATGATAAGTTACACTGGTACAAGGATGCAATAATTTACGAACTTCATATAAAAGCATTTCGTGACAGCAACAGGGATGGGATTGGTGATTTTAAAGGATTGATGGAACAACTTGACTACCTCCAGGAACTTGGTGTTACCGCTATCTGGGTACTGCCTTTTTATCCTTCACCATTAAAAGATGACGGATATGATATTGCAGATTATTATACCATCAATCCAAAATATGGAACCATTGAGCAATTCAGGGATTATTTGAATGAAGCGCATAAAAGAAATCTGAAAGTAATTACCGAACTGGTCATTAATCATACTTCCGACCAGCACCCATGGTTTCAGCGAGCGCGGCTGGCTCCAAAAGATTCACCTGAAAGAAATTTTTATGTATGGACCGACGATCCCCATCAGTATAAAGATGTAAGGATCATATTCCAGGATTTTGAAACCTCTAACTGGACGTGGGACCCCGTGGCACAGCAATATTACTGGCACCGTTTTTTTCATCATCAGCCAGACCTTAACTATGATAATCCGCTGGTACAGGAAGAGATTTTCCGGATCATTGATTTCTGGTCTGAAATGGGCGTTGATGGATTCCGGCTCGATGCGGTACCTTATCTCTATGAACGTGAAGGTACTAATGGCGAGAATCTGCCTGAGACACACGATTTCTTAAAAAAATTAAGAAAGCATGTAGAAGAAAGATTTCCCGCTGTTGCTTTTCTGGCCGAAGCCAATATGTGGCCCGAAGATTCCGCATCATATTTCGGCGATGGCGATGAATGCCACATGAACTATCATTTTCCCGTCATGCCCCGGATGTTTATGTCGCTGCAGCAGGAAGACAGGTATCCCATCACAGATATATTTGAACAAACGCCTGCCATTCCCGATACCTGCCAGTGGGCCATCTTTTTACGCAATCACGATGAGCTCACACTAGAAATGGTAACGGATGAAGAAAGAGATTTTATGTATAAAACCTATGCTAAAGATCCCAAGGCCAGAATTAACCTTGGTATAAGGCACAGGCTTGCTCCGCTGATGGATAACAACAGGAGCAAGATTGAACTGATGAACTCATTATTGTTTTCGTTACCCGGAACACCTGTAATTTATTATGGCGATGAAATAGGTATGGGTGATAATTTCTATCTGGGCGACCGCGACGGTGTGCGTACGCCCATGCAATGGTCAACCGACAGGAACGCAGGATTCTCTGAGGCCAATCCCCAGCAACTATACCTCCCCGTTATACTTGATCCGGAATACCATTATGAAGCGGTGAATGTGGAAACTCAAAAAAGAAATACATCTTCCTTATTCTGGTTCATGAAGCGTATGATCAATATGCGGAAGAATTATAAAGCCTTCAGCCGGGGAGATATGAAGTTCCTGCCAGTAGAAAATCCCAAAATACTTGCATTTACCAGGAGTTATGATGATGAAACCCTGCTGGTGGTATGTAATCTTTCTAAATATGCCCAACCTGCTGAAATTGATATCAGGGAGTATAGCGGATATATGCCCGTGGAAATGTTCAGTCGCAATGCATTTCCCATGATAAAAGATGACAGTGCCTATTTCTTTACACTGGCGCCACACTCTTTCCAATGGTATGTATTGCAAAAGATAAGGACGGGGAAAGATGATGTTTATAATTTTCCTAAACTGGAACTTGAGCAATGGGAGGATATCATGAATCCTGAAGCGAAGGCAGAATTGGAAAATGTGATCCTTCCCGATTTTCTTCAAAAAAGAAAATGGTTCCAGGGCCAGGACAGAAAAATATTCCATGTATCCATTCAAAACGATGTACAGTTACCGGTTGATGGTAAAACGGTTTTCTTTTTACTGATAGATGTGGCGTATGAAAGCGGACTGCCGGAAACATACCAGCTTGCCATTACTTATCTTAAGGGTGAAGAATCGGACCGTATAGCACTGACCTGTCCGGAAGCAGTGATATCAAATATGGTAATAGGTGGTAAAGAGGTATTACTATGCGATGCGTTCTATACATCTGAAACGCAGCAATTCCTCATTCGCAAACTGGCCGGGAATGAAGAACTGAATATAGGTGAGTATACCGTTATTTTTAAATCGAAAGAACAGGTTGGCAGTTATGTAAATGCCCACCGTACTATTTTATCTAAAATGCATACGGGTGATGAATACAATACATCCATCACATTTGATAATAAATTCTTTCTGAAAATGTACAGGAAGCTTGATCCTGCTGTGAACCCGGATGTTGAGGTCAGCAAATTTTTGTCGGAGGATGCGGGCTTTCCACATGTGCCGGGATTTCTGGGCACCATGGAATGGAGCACCCACAGGGGAATGGTTACTATGGGATTATTACAGGTATTGATCGAAAACCATGGCGATGGACAATCCTTCATGATCGAGCGACTAAATAACTATGCGGAAAGGATCATGGCGAGGAAAAAAGAATCAATCGATCCCTATGAAAGAAAAGGCACCCTGATATCCCCGGTTGGTTTTGAAGAATTATCTTCTGAACTGCAAAGCCTGCTTGGTAGCCGCACTGCTGAACTGGCAACCCTGATCGGTAAGCGTACAGCTGAGATACATATTATTTTATCCGAGGCCATACAAAAAGATTTCAAACCGGAAGAATATTCACTTCACTACCAACGGTCGCTTTACTCCACTATGCAATCACTGGTTCGTGAAAGCTATGATAATTTCAATAAGTATTATGAATCCTTCCCTGAAGATGTAAAAAGCGAGGTCAATATTCTGAAGGGCAAAAAAGAGCAATTGCTCGACAAGTTAAAATTGATCTATGCTACCAAGCTGGATATTGTAAAAACCAGAACCCATGGAACATTCGGGCTCAAAAAGTTATTGCTTACCGGTAAGGATATCGTGATCCATGACTTCGGCGGCAAACCTCACAGGAGTTTTAGTACCAGAAGGATCAAGCGTTCTCCTATAAGGGATATTGCTGAAATGGTCACATCTTTTCATTACACGGCCTACGAAGCCTTTTTTAAAAATGACCATATTTCAAGGTCCGAACTTCCTTCCTTACTGCCCTATGCTGAAATGTGGGCACATTATATGAGTGGATTTTTTGTGAACGCTTATTTCGAAGCGGTGAGAGGTACGGCCCTTGTTCCAAAAGATAACAGGCATCTGGAAACCGTATTGCATACTTTCCTTCTTGAAAAATCACTGGTGCATCTGAACAGGGAACTTACGGAAGGCACCCAATGGTCACTTGTTCCTTTAAGGATCATTAAATCCGTATTGGGAATAAAGGAAGAAGCAGGTGTTAGCGCTTAGGATAACTGGTAATTCCTGGACGCTACAGGATTTATAAACCTCTGAAGGAAAGGAAATACTTCGCGTTGCGATAAGATGGTATATTGAGCAGATGTATTAGCCCTGCCAATTTTAATGGTATGCGCTTTATCCCTGAGTGCCCGGAACATATCTTCATCGGTTGCGTCATCTCCAATGCAAAGTATAAAATCAGGATTTATATAACCAAGCATGCTTGTTGCTGCCGCACCTTTGTCAACTCCTACCATTCTTACTTCTAAAACCCTGTTGCCATCCACCACCTGTAAAGCAGTATTAGCCGTTAATTGTAATAAATTATTCCGCAATTCTCTTGAGCGCATAAATCCGAGTTCTGTATTGGTATTCCTGTAATGCCAGGCAAGTGTACTTTTCTTTTCTTCTATGAAAGACCCCGCGCACCTGTCTACAAATAATTGCATAAGCGGACGAACCTGTTCTTTCCATTCAGTATTTACTGAAACAAGTTCCTTCCAGGTCTCGCCTTTGTATTTTACACAGGCTCCATGTTCAGCTATCATATTCATAGGCAGGTTGCCAAGCCATTTTTCAAGAGTGTCTGCATCTCTGCCACTGATGATCACCAGTTCATTGGAAGGGTCGTTGGTAAGCTGGGTCAGTAATTGTATCAGTTCTTCGCTGGGTGCTGCCATGGATGGTAGTTTCTGGTAAGGAGCCAGTGTTCCATCGTAGTCCAGGAGAATACATCTTTTAGCTGCATTTTCAAATTCGTTTACCATTTGCCTGGCATGTTCTTCTTTTAAAATATTCACTTTTAAAATCTCCTGGTCTTTTTTTGTTATGATCAGCTGGTCAAGAAAATCGTTTACCCACTTAAGTACGTTGTACTCTGCAATTCGTCTTTGCATATACGATAACCTTGAACGTTGTTCCACCAGCGGCATGGTTAACGCGGAATAAATGGCGTTGGCCACTTCATCTGTATCTGTTGGATTCACCAGAACCGCTTCATTCAATTCACTTGCAGCGCCGGTAAGTTCACTCAAAATAAGCACGCCTTTGTCAATGCAACTGGCTATATATTCTTTAGCAACAAGATTCATTCCATCACGCAATGGAGTGATCAACGCAATATCTGCTGTTTGATATAATGCACAAAGCTCTTCGAAACTTAAATGATTGTACCGGTAGATCACCGGTTGCCAGTGCAAGGTAGAAAACATTCCGTTGATCCTGCTGATGCGCTCTTCCACCATTCTTTTTCTTTCATGGTAAGTTGGAATATTTTCTCTTGAAGGAATAACATTCAATATAAAAATTACTTTTTCCTTTAATTCCGGATGTTTTTCAAGAAATGCCTGATAGCCTTCAAGCCTGTAATTGAGGCCCTTTGTATAGTCAAGCCTGTCAACTGAAAAAATAATTTTCTGGCCCATGAATTTTTCTTCCAGTGTGGTAGCTATACCAACTACTTCTTCATCTATGCAGGCCTGCCTGAATTTCTGGTAGTCTATGCCAATCGGAAACTGGTCTGCCTTTACTACCCTGTTGCCATAAAAAATTGAATTGAACTGGCTTTCCACCTGCAGGATCATTTTAGCCGACTGAATAAAATGCTGCACATAATCATGTGTATGAAATCCGATCAGGTCCGAACCCATTATGCCCTGCATGATCTGTTTTTTCCAGTCAGTGGGCATCATCCTGATTATTTCATAGGAAGGAAATGGTATATGCAGGAAAAAAGCAATCGTTGAATCCGGAAGAATGCGTCTCAGCATATCAGGCACCAGCATCAGCTGATAATCGTGCACCCATATTACATCACCCGGCTTGTAGATGGATGCGATCTTGTCCGCAAACAGCTGGTTGATTTTTTTATAGTCTTCGAAATATTCTTTTTTATATTCCACTATTGAAGGAAAATAGTGGAAAAGAGGCCACACAGTAGAATTGGAAAACCCATTATAATAATTTACATAGGTATTTTTATCGGGAAAAATGGGTACAATGCTAAAGTCGGTTGGAAGATCTCCGGAATCAACTGCCAGGTCCCAGTCCACAACATTCCCATCCATGCTACCTACCCAGATATGCTCAGAATATTGGGATTCTGACTGGCTTTTTTCTAAATAACTCTTGATAGCTGAAACAAGGCCGCCTGAACTCTGCCTCACAACAACATTGTCATCATCTCTTTCAATAGCAAACGGCAACCTGTTTGAAATAATTAATAATCTGCTCATATTACGGTTTAGTCCCATTTATTTATCCAAAAATTAGACCACCATAAGGCATTTTAAGATTCTAATCAGATTTTAAGCATGAGATTAAAATTGTAAAAAAGATAGAGGAGTTGAATTAAGAACGGGGATCGAAGAGTGATGAATGAAAGGTGTTCATTCATCACTCTTCCTGTTCTTCCTGTTTGGAATTTTAAAGGGATGCGCTTCAGTATTTAAAATATGCTTATCCAGGTCAAGCGCTTCCCCGGAAGAAAATAAGAGGTAGGCATATTTAAGTGTTTCTGCAAGGAAAAAACTTTGCATGGAGTTCATCTTCTCCAGGGTCAGTACATTTTTTAAAGATGTATACCCTGTTTCATGCCTGCAATGTTTATTAATATCATCCAACATTTTCTTCCCCATCCACAGGTATTGCGGATCTTTTGTAAACCGGTACAAATAGAAACAGCTCTCAATATTTTCCGGACGCAGTATGTAAGCGCTATGCAGCACCTCTCCGGTTTTAAAATTAAATAGTTCCGGTTCAATATTAAACTGATCCCACATATAGGCATTAGCCTTCTGTACTTCTCTGGCCGTGTTGATGTCTCCCGCATAAGCCAGTAAACCTGCATAAAAAGCATCCAGTGCGCCATAATGAGGTTTGATCTCTTTTCCGGTGTGCATGTCAACAATTGTCATGAACCAGCCCTGATCCTGTTTGCTCAGTAAATGCTTTCCGATTGCTGCGTGGTGTACCTCCCATGCATTTTTGAAATCCTTATCCCCAAAAAGTTTCCATGATTTAAAAAGGTATTCGTAATAAGAATCAATATAAGCTCCTATCTGGCTGGATGTGTTTTTCCATTCTCCGTTCAGCACATTGATCTGTAACCCAACAAGTCCAATCGCACTTCTTCTTTTAAATACTTCCATGCAGGCTTTTTTGGCAGTTTCATAATACCTGGAATTGCCGGTGATAGTTGTCAACTTACCAAACTCCATCATAAGCGTTCCAATTTCCGCCGGGTTATTTATGCTGTCTCTTACGGCACCGGTTTGCAGGTGAATATACCGCCAGGGCATTCCGGTTGGTGTGTTGAAAGCCGGCAACATTCTTTCTGCCAGGTCAATGGCAAGCTGAAGAAACCTTTTATTACCATCCATTTCATATGCGGCTATCAGTCCACCCAGTATCCGTATGGTAACTTCAAAAACCTGTACTTCATTATCAACATCAAAACCAGGTTGTGAGAGAATGATCTTTTTTGCTTCATCGGCTTCCTTTTTCATACCAAGTAGGATGAATGTATCGTAAGCATCCACGGGCGTCATCATCATGGAATGCTTATACCAGTTCTTTCCATTCCTGGTGAGAGGTTGAAGATCGTCATAACCGGCGGCGTATTCCATATAGCCATTCCATGCATGCCTGCATGCTTCTATCACCTTTTCCTGCATTTCTTTTTTAAGTGAAACCGAAAAATCATTTTTGTTTTGGGCCGATGAAATGAAAGTGGAATAAACCAGGATGATGGCTAACAGTGTTCTCATGTTATCTATTTGCAGCTAAAAATATGTTATCGGTTGAAACAGGCAATAAAAAAACCGTCCTGAAGTCAGGACGGTTTCTAAACTAAAAATATTTTAATAAGGAAGTATCACATCATGCGTATTTCCATTAGGACCGGTCCAGTTTAATTTATAATAATAATTTCCGGCACCCGGACAGGCTGTTGGGTTACCTGCTGAATCTAAACCGAAAGTGACTGTAGCTGTAGCAAATCCCTGGTGCGTCACCTGACCGCTGGTTAAACGCAGTAAACAATCCTGGCGAAATACAAGCGGCTGGCTGATGGAAGTAGTAAATGAATTACCAAATCGATTGGTACCCCATTCGGCAATCTGTGTATTATTGCCATCTGTGTGTGTACCGGTTATTGTCAATACCACACCATTATTGTAGGTATATGTTCTTTTTCTTGAAACCTGCCATGTGCGTTGTGTATTATCTCCAAAACTGATGGAAAGGTTTCCGGAAGTTTTATGTATGATCTGGTTAAGATTTGGCAACTGAATTAATAACCCACCTGTTTCATTGGTGATAGTATGCGTACCATTAATGGTTATGCTCTTGTTATCACTTAGTCTTTTGATCTTAAGGTTGTGAATGGTGATGGTGAGAACGGCTCCGGGATTTTTCCAACGCATACCCGCAGGCATGGAAAGAGTAACGGTGCCGGTACGGTGATGCGTACTAAAGCAATTGTTCCCATTGTAGGTAATTGTGATGGTTCTTGGGTTGGAAGTAGTATCGGAAACAGCAACGGCACCACAAATATTGGTCATATCCTGCTGCCCCATCATTTTACCACTGAAACTTGCATCGTTTTCGAGTGCAATATTGGCTTCATTTACCAGGGCGTCCATTTCATTTGATACATAATTCTGATCTTCTGAATGGGTGGCTATTTCATTTTCCTGATCTTTCGGAGTGTCTTCCTTTTTACAGGCCGTAAAACAAATCAGAACGGTTAATACTAAAAGAGGGAGACGGCGGAAATTCATTTGCATAGGGTTTTGTTTTTTGTTGATGAGTGATAGACTTAAACTCACCATACGGGTTTAACGGATATTGTTTGTTTATTTTTTAATAAATAGATACAGCACAATAATACTATGTAAAAACAATGTTTGCAATCCCCTCCAATTACTTACTTAATTGTTTGAGTTACAAAGCTGAAGATATCACTGGTTTAAGGTATATGCCGCAAAATCAAATAAGCGCCCCCCGGATCTTTGCAACTACAACCAGGTTCTTACCGTATATATACCGGATAAACGGCGCTGGTGAGGTTTTATTCATGAATAAAATCCGGCTCAGGTTAACGCTTAAATCCATTAACTTTAAGATAAAGCGGAACGGTGCACAAAATCAGGATCATTTTAAGCCATCAGCCGGGATTTTACCGGTATCCTGTGATACTTATGTGCTTTTTACATGCTGTTGTTTCTGTTGAGGCTCAATGTCCTACTAACATTGATTTTGAGCAGGGAAATTTTGCAAACTGGATGTGCTATACTGGCCATACAGCAACCATTGGCGCTGAAAATGCAATTAACCTCAGTCCCTCAGGGCCGGTTCAGGAAAGACACACCATGTATAACGCCAACTCCGGAATGGTTGATCCATATGGCGGATTTCCTGTGAACTGTCCTAACGGTAGCGGTCATTCGATACGGCTTGGCAATGATCAGGGTGGTGGTGAGGCGGAAGGTATCTCTTACCAGTTCAATATTCCACCGGGGCAGGATGTTTATTCCCTCATTTATCATTATGCAGTGGTTTTTCAGGATCCCACGCACGAAATATTCCAGCAACCCAGAATGGTGGTGGAGATCATGAACATGACTGATAATGTTTTGATAGATTGTTCTTCATTTACTTTTATTCCCTTTGGTTCCATCCTTCCTGGTTTTTACCTGTCGCCATTGGCTGGCGATGATGGTACGCCCGTGTGGTGTAAGGACTGGTCGGCAGTTACCATTAATTTAAACGGGCATGCCGGAAAAACCATACGCCTGCTTTTTAAAACTGCTGATTGTACGTTCAGGCGCCATTTCGGATATGCATACATTGACGTAAATACAGAATGCAGTGATGAATTTGTGGGAGCTACTTATTGTCCCGGCGATACCTCAGTTAAAATAACAGCACCTTATGGTTATCAGAATTATACCTGGTTCAATAATAATTTCAGCCAGACGATAGGCAATCAGCAGAATATTGTATTTACACCGCCTCCTCCCTCCGGTACCACTATTGCAGTTGAAGTAACCCCTTATAGTGGCTATGGATGTCTCGATACTTTGTATGCCCGGCTAATAGACACGCTCACATTGAGGGCCAATGCAGGACTGGATACCCTGTATTGTGGAATCGATCCTGTATTAATAGGCAGCAATGCAAAACCCGGACTTGTTTATAGCTGGAGCCCCGCAGTTGGTTTGAGTGATCCTTATGTTTCAAATCCATCAGCCAGTCCGGATCTAACTACTGATTATGTATTAACAGTAAGAAGCGGCGGAGGAGGGTGCGTTGATACAGATACCGTAGTGGTTCATTCTGCTTCTCTCATTGACTCTATTCAACTGATAGGAAAAGCAGCATATTGTATTGACAATAATGACAGCGCCGTTTTGAAGGTTAGTCCGGCAGATAGTATTCAATGGTACAGGGATGGTATAGCCATTCATAATGAGCATGATTTAATATTCAGGGTAAATCAAAGCGGATCTTATCACGCCCAGTTATTCAGTAACCTGGGTTGCAGGGTCAGTACTAAACCGGAAGTGATATTCATAGATAAACCAGTACCTGGAATTAATTATCCTGTTGAATATGCCGTTATAGATATGCCTTATGGATTAAAAGCAAGGCAAATTGGTATCAGTTGTATCTGGGATCCGGGCATATTTTTGAATGATATAAATAAGTATACTCCGGTATTCAATGGTTCTTCAGACAGGCTATATACCATCAGGCTTACTACAACATCTGGTTGTGTTACGGTAGATACCCAGATGGTGAAAACAGTTAAACATTCCGATATCTATGTTCCCACAGCATTTAGTCCGAATGAAGATGGCCTGAACGACATTTTGAGACCAACATTGATGGGAATGAAAGACCTGCATTTCTTCAGGGTATTCAATCGCTGGGGACAGCTTTTATATGAAACAAGGTCCGTGAGGATGGGTTGGAATGGAAGGCTCAATGGAATTCCCCAGAACACCCAGACTGTGGTTTGGGTAGCCCGTGGTGTTGGTGTGGATGGAAAAATACATACCAGGAAAGGAACATCCATCCTGGTAAGATAATGCCACTTTATTTTTTTATTTTATTTTCTAAATTGAGATCAAACTTTTCCGCTGTTTCTTTTGCCAGCTGATATCCTGCATCTGCATGCCTGATCACACCCATTCCAGGATCATTTCTTAATACTCTTGATAATCTTGATCCGGCTTCGTCCGATCCATCCGCAACAATTACCATTCCGGCATGAATGCTATATCCCATTCCTACTCCACCTCCATGATGAAGACTCACCCAGCTTGCGCCTCCTGCAGTATTTACCAGCGCATTCAGAATGGGCCAGTCGGCTATGGCATCACTTCCATCCAACATGGATTCTGTTTCCCTGTTAGGCGAAGCCACTGAACCGGTATCAAGGTGATCGCGTCCTATAACAATCGGTGCTTTTACTTTTCCATTTCTTACAAGTTCATTGAAGGCAAGTCCTGCTATTTCTCTTTCACCCTGTCCAAGCCAGCAGATCCTAGCAGGCAATCCCTGGAAGGCAATTCTTTTTTTAGCAAGTTGTAACCAACGCTGAAGCGATCTGTTTTGTGGAAACATATTAGTGATCAATTCATCGGTTACGGCAATATCAGCCGGGTCTCCACTTAAAGCCGCCCACCTGAACGGACCTTTACCTTCACAAAAAAGTGGCCTGATATAGGCAGGAACAAATCCCGGAAAATCAAATGGCGAATGGTTACCGGAAAATGGTTTGCTGGTTCGCTGTTGAAATTCCTGAGCCCTTGCTCTTATATTGTTTCCATAATCAAAAGTGATGGCTCCTTTATCCATCAATTGGAGCATAAGATTTACATGATGAAACATGGAATTGTATGCATATTCAATATATGCAGCAGGATCCTGTTCACGCAACACCTTTGCATGTTCATATGTGATCTCATGTGGCCAGTATCCAATAAGCGGGTCGTGAGCTGATGTCTGATCAGTTAAAGTATCCGGAACGATATTTCTATCTACCAGTTTTTCCAGCAAATGAACCGCATTGCAAAGTACCCCGATGCTTACGGCTTTTCCCTGTAATTTATATTCCAGCGCCTTGTCTATGGCCTTATCTATATCAGTGATCTTCTCATCAAGATATTTTGTTTCGATCCTCTTATCTATACGCCATTCTTCCACTTCCGCCACCAGCGCTACTCCTTCATTCATTGTAATAGCCAGTGGTTGTGCCCCACCCATTCCTCCGAGTCCTGCGGTTACATTCAGCGTCCCTTTTAATGAACCTTCAGATTCACCGTCTTTTTTAAAATGTGTGTTGGCAATGGCTGCATAAGTTTCATATGTTCCCTGCACAATTCCCTGCGATCCGATATAGATCCAGCTTCCTGCCGTCATTTGTCCATACATCATCAACCCTTTCTTCTCCAGTTCTTCAAAGTGTTTCCAATTGGCCCAGTTAGGAACAAGCTGAGAGTTTGATATCAATATCCTCGGAGCATCCCTGTGTGTTTTGAGAATACCTACCGGCTTCCCACTTTGAATTAAAAGAGACTCGTCATTATCCAGGATCTTCAGCGATGCAATGATGTTGTCCAGCGCTTCAACATTCCTGGCAGCCTTACCCCTGCCACCGTATACAATGAGTTCATCCGGACGTTCAGCCACTTCAGGGTCAAGGTTGTTCAATAACATTCTCAATGCTGCTTCCTGTATCCATCCTTTGCAGCTTAATTCAGAACCAGTTGGTGTTTTATATTTAAGAGGATCGTATGTAGACATGAATACCTTTTGATGCGAAAATAAAGAAAGCTGCCGGCTATTGGCCCTGCTTCCGTTTGTAAAACGCAATCCTTTTATGTAAGATGGATTTTAAGAATAAAAATGAAGTCATGCGACTGCCGTACTGATATAGGCCGCGGCTAATGGCTTTTCATTACTTTTGCCCGCAAATAAAAGATTACAATGGATGTAAAGAACAACATACTTGAAACGATTGGGAATACGCCTCTTGTAAAATTAAATAAGATAACAAAGGAGCTGCCTTGTGATGTATATGCTAAAGTGGAATATTTCAATCCCGGTAATTCCATTAAGGACCGGATGGCTATTAAGATGGTTGAGGTGGCGGAAGCAGAAGGAAAATTGAAGGCGGGAGGTACCATCATTGAATGTACATCCGGAAATACTGGAATGGGTCTTGCCATGGCAGCAGTAGTGAAAGGTTATAAATGCATTTTTACAACTACCGATAAGCAATCACAATCAAAAGCCGATATACTTCGGGCGTTGGGTGCGGAGGTGATCATTTGTCCGACAAATGTGGGACCGGAGGACCCACGTAGTTATTATTC
>CAMPIQ010000039.1 GCA_946886475.1 uncultured Chitinophagales bacterium
TTTTACAAAAACTGTCAGCCTTTACTGGATCCGGGCTCAAGATTCTCCAGCATATCCTTTGTCATCTCCGCAAGATCAAATTCATGTTTCCATCCCCATTCCTGCCTTGCAACAGAATCATCAATGCTTTGCGGCCAGCTGTTAGCGATGGTCTGCCTGTAATCAGGAGCATAATTCATTTTGAATTGAGGAATATGTTTTTTGATCTCTGCTCCTATTTCTTCAGGTGAGAAACTCATTGCAGATAAATTATAAGAAGTACGGGTTTTGATCTTTTCGGCCGGGGCTTCCATTAATTCTATTGTAGCCCGTATGGCATCGGGCATATACATCATGGGAAGATAGGTGTCCTTTTCAAGGAAGCTTGTATACGCCTGTTCCTGAAGCGCCTCATGAAAGATCTCCACTGCATAATCCGTTGTTCCTCCACCCGGAGCTGATTTATATGAGATCAACCCGGGATATCGCAAACTGCGTACATCAACGCCATATTTATTGAAATAATAATTGCACCAGAACTCACCAGCATATTTACTAATGCCGTAAACCGTTGAAGGTTCTATGATTGTTTTTTGAGGACAGTCTTTCTTTGGAGAAGTTGGACCGAATACAGCAATGCTGCTGGGCCAGTATATTTTGGCAAGTTTTTCTTCCCTTGCAATATCAAGTACATTCAACAAGCCCTGCATATTAAGGTGCCAGGCAAGTCCGGGGTTCTTTTCACCCGTTGCGGAAAGTATAGCCGCCAGCAAATATATTTGTGTAAAACCCTGGCGGATCACCTGCACATGCAGCATTTCCTTATTCATTACATCGAGGCTCACATAGGGACCCGTGCCATGTAACAGCGGATTTTCTTCGCGGAGGTCAGAAGCCACAACATTAGCCGAACCATACATTTTCCTTAGCGCAAGGGTGAGTTCAACACCTATCTGACCTGAAGCTCCGATTACAAGAATTTTATCTTTCATATAGCGATGCAAATGTAGGGGCGAATCGTCAATCGGCAATCGGGGGTTGACGATAGTGCGGAACCAATTTTCACCGGCTACTTTGCGCTTAATGGTTCTTTAAGCGTTGGAGATGAACTGTACTGGAAGGATGACCAAATAATGATCAGGCAACTGTTGTGCTGCTCACCTATTGAGCAACTAAATACAGCGTGCCGGCTCCCTACGAAGGAGGGATCTGGTTATTTAATTTGAAATGGCCATAACGATACAGGCAGAATGACAAAATTTAATAAAGACGCTAACTAATATCAATCAACATTGATCAATCAGATTCACGATCCACAATTACCGGTTACCGATTTACGATTGCCAAGTCACGTCCTTACCTTTGCCCTATGACCTCATTTTTACAGGATCTGTTCAAAGGACAGGAATACGATAAGTCGAATTTCTTTTTACTTGCCGGCCCATGTGTAGTGGAAAGTGAAGAACTGGTTTTTGAAGTAGCGGAAAAAGTTTCAGCTATTTGCAAAAAGCATGGCATCCCACTAATCTTTAAATCCTCATACCGTAAGGCCAACCGCACAAGTGCTTCATCCTTTACAGGCCTGGGTGATGAAAAAGGATTACAGATCATTCAAAAAGCTGGAAATCATTTTGGTCTTGCTACGGTTACCGATATTCATTCGGAAAAAGAAGCGGAGACAGCTGCATCCTATGTTGATGTGTTGCAGATACCTGCTTTTCTATGCAGGCAAACAGAATTATTGGTAGCCGCGGGCAAAACAGGCAGGATCATCAATGTAAAAAAAGGCCAGTTCGTTAGTGGCGAGGCTATGAAGTTTGCAGTGGAAAAGATCCATAATACCGGAAATGATAAAGTAATGCTTACGGAAAGAGGAACCACATTCGGCTACCAGGACCTGGTTGTAGATTACCGGAACATTCCTTTGATGCAACAGAAGAATGTACCTGTGATCATGGATTGTACGCATAGTTTGCAACAACCCAATCAAACCTCTGGTATAACAGGTGGTAATCCTTTGATGATAGGAACCATTGCATCAGCTGCCATTGCAGCGGGCGCTGATGGCCTGTTCATTGAAACCCATCCCGACCCTGCCTGTGCTAAAAGCGATGGTGCCAATATGCTTCGGCTTGAATTGCTGGAGGAACTGTTGGTGAAACTGGTGAAGATCAGGAAGGCGGTTTTGCTGTAGGGCGAAGCGAGCGTCTGGAGTCGGGAGTAAGGAGTCGGGAGTCTTTAGCATGAAGTCCCGAGTTCAAAGTTCAAAGTTCAAAGTCGGTGAACTACATTCGAAGGTGGCTTTCGATAACCAGCAGACCATCATTAATATTCTTATGCAGCGTTGGTTTTTTAAAACTGAAATAGTTTTTATACTCATACCGTTCAGCCCTGAAGTAATTCGCTGGTAAAATAAGCCATTATCTCCATCTCAATCAACAGTAGATTTAATTACTTAAATCTACGATCATGAGAAAATTTTTCTTACTGGTTTTCAGTATAACCATGATGTTTGCTGAAGCACAAATAACACTCACTCAATTACCTAGCGGTGGTAATAAAAAAGCTACCGTTGGTGAAAGGATCGGCCTCGCCGATGTTACCATACATTATGACCGTCCGGCGGTTAAAGGAAGGGATGGAAAGATCTGGGGCGAGCTTGTTCATGTTGGATATACAGATCAGGGATTTGGTTCAAGCAAGGCAGCTCCATGGCGTGCAGGAGCCAATGAAAATACCACTATAGAATTTACAAAGGATGTGAAAATTGAAGGACATCCACTAAAGGCGGGTAAATATGGATTGTTCATTGCATTTGATCCAAATGAGTCAACACTTATCTTTTCCAATAATTCATCATCATGGGGAAGTTATTATTACAATGAAAAGGAAGATGCTTTACGTGTGAAAGTAAAACCGGTTGTATTGAATGAAAGCGTTGAATGGTTGCGATATGAATTTTTAAACCAGACAGAAAACACGGCAACCATTGCACTTGAATGGGAAAAGCTAAGAATACCATTCAGGGTGGAAACAAATTATATTGAAGACCAGCTGGCCTCATTCCGCAATGACCTGAGAACACAAAGAGGATTTTTCTGGCTTCCATGGAATCAGGCGGCTCAATGGTGCCTGCAACGCAATGTAAATCTTGATCAGGCATTACAGTGGGCCGATTCTGCATCTGGTCCTTCCTTCGGCGGAAGTAACTTATTTACACCTAAGGCCACGAAGGCCCAGATCCTGACCAGACTGGGAAGAACTGATGAAGCTGATGCGCTCATGAAACAGGCGCTGCCACTGGCCAGTATGATGGAAATACACCAGTACGGCCGTTCGTTGCTGGCACAGAAAAAACCAAAGGAAGCTTTAGAGGTATTTCAGATGAACCTGAAAAAAAACCCCAACCAGTTCACAACGCTTTTTGGAATGACCAGAGCCTATGCTGCCAATGCTGATTATAAGAATGCGATCAAGTATGCCAGCCTTGCACTAACCGTATCACCGGATGATCAAAGTAAAAAATTCATTTCCGATGCAATAGAAAAGCTGAAGAAAGGAGAAGACATCAATTAGAGAGTGGAGAAAGAAAGCGGATAAAGGGGATATTCCACTCTTTACCGCTCTCTTTCATCGCCTGATTATTTTCCGGTTCCCAGGTATTGGGCAAGCGTTCTTTCCAGGTTCTCACCATGAAGGTCTTTGGCAATGATCTTTCCTGAAGGATCTATCAGCATATTACCTGGAATGCTGTTGATCTTGTATAAACGTGCTGCCGCATTATTCCAGGATTGGAGATCACTTACATGACTCCATACAAGTCCATCCTTGTCAATGGCCCTTACCCATGCCTCTTTTTGCTGATCAAGTGAAACACCCAGAATGGTAAAATTCTTATCCCTGAACTTTTTGTACGCCTTTACAATATTTGGATTTTCCAGTCTGCAGGGACGGCACCAGCTGGCCCAGAAGTCAACCAGCACATATTTCCCTTTGAAAGAAGAAAGTGAAACAGCATTTCCGCTCGTGTCGTTTTGTGTAAAATCAATTGCGTTGGTTCCAACAAGTCCAACCTTATTGCTTTCAATATAATCTGCGAGGTCTCTTGAGATCTTTGCCTTTCTTACATTTTCATCCAGAAGTAAAAAGTTCTTTTCCAACTCCATAATATCGGGAGTAACCTGCGAAGTGATCCATAGCAGGAAAGGAGATACATAAGAAGACTTGCGGGCTGAAATAAAATCCGTGATCTCAAGATTGATCTTTTTAACTACCGAATCAAACTGGCCTATAAGCGCATCTCTTTTTTTCACGTCAGGCTCCCTTTCAATTTGCGCGGATATGGCGCTGACCTCACCCATCATCGGATTAAATATACGGTTCATATCCACAAAATCACTATGCGCAGTTGAACCTTCTATCTTTACTTTTTTAATTTCAGATTTTTGTCCGCTTACATTGAATGCCACATTTTCGAGATAGATGTACTGGGGCTGCTCACTTCCCATTACAATCATGTAAAGACCCGGTTCTTCAACTGATCCTTTCAAAAAGAATTGACCTTCCTTAATTGAATCAGAAACAAGTACCTGGGGTTCTCTTTGTGTGGTGGTGATCCTGACAATGCCGTCAGCAAGTCCACTAACGTTACCTTTTATGGTAAATTCTTTTTGCTGTGCCTGGGCGGCAACTGTCAAAAAACTGACCACCAAAAGGGATAATAATTTTTTCATTTGAAATATTTGACCGGATTTTATCTTGTTTTATTTTGACTGGTGCCTTTGCTCCAGCACTTTTATTACATCGGTTAACCTGCAATCTTTCGCCTGCAATAATACAATATAATGGAAAAGCAGGTCGGCGGCCTCATTCAAAAATAACTCCCTGTTAACGTCCTTTGCTTCTATTACCATTTCGATGGCTTCTTCCCCTACTTTCTGTGCTACTTTATTGATCCCTTTACCCATTAATCTCTTAACATAGGAATTTTCATCAGTGCCCTTTATCCTGAGTTCAATAATATGCTCCAGGTAATATAAAAAATCTTCCTTGTGGTTCTTTTCACTCCAGCAGGTATCTGCACCCGTATGACATACAGGCCCACCGGGATCAGCTTTAATAAGCAGGGTATCATTATCACAATCAATCAGCATTTGCCTTAAATGAAGTTGATGACCACTCGATTCGCCTTTGGTCCACAATCTTTTTTTTGAACGGCTATAAAAACAAACAAGACCGGATGTTTCTGTTTTTTTCAACGCTTCTTCGTTCATGAATCCAAGCATGAGCACTTTTTGCGTTTGAAAATCCTGAACGATAGCCGGAACCAAACCATCCTGGTATTTTTTAAAATCAACTTTCATAATCCGAAGTTATTTTATAATATCATCATCCGCACCTTCACAACCGTACAGTTATGGAGCTTTCACTGAGGTATTTTTTCAATGCCATTATTTCGATTTCCCTGAAATGAAAAACACTTGCAGCCAGCGCTGCATCGGCTGCTCCAATGTTGAAGACCTCTGCAAAATGTTCCATACTTCCTCCGCCTCCCGATGCAATAACCGGAATGGAAAGATCACAGGATAGCTGACGGGTTATATCAATAGCAAAACCATTTTTGGTTCCATCATGATCCATAGAAGTTAACAAAATCTCTCCGGCACCCAGGTCTTCAGCCTGTCTGGCCCATTCCATAGCTCTTGTAGTTGTTTTGGTTCGGCCACCATCCAGGTAAACATACCATTCTCCATCCTCTTCCTGTTTTGTATCGATGGCAAGAACAACGCACTGACTACCCATTTGTGCGGAAATTGAAGAGATCAGTTCAGGGTTTTTAAATGCTGCCGTATTCACAGCAATTTTATCCGCTCCCGATCCCAACAACAATTTTACATCATCCACAGTTCTTACACCACCACCTACCGTAAATGGAATATTAATGGCATGTGCTATCTTATGAACGAGGCCGGCCATCGTTTTTCTTTTTTCGATGGTTGCGGTAATATCAAGAAATACCAGTTCATCTGCGCCCTCCATTGCATAACGCGCAGCCAGTTCCACAGGGTCGCCGGCATCCCGTAGATCAATAAAATTAGTCCCCTTTACTGTTCTGCCATTCTTAATATCAAGGCAGGGTATGATCCTTTTAGCCAGCATGTACAGTTAATTTGAATTTACACTTTTACACGTTTTGATTTGTTAACCATGATCTAAATGGCCCACCGACCCAGATCCTTCAACTTCACGCTCCCTTCATATATGGCCTTTCCAATGATCACACCCCTGCAACCAATATCTTCCAATGCATAAATATCATCAAGGCTGCTTACGCCACCGCTGGCAATAAAATGAAGACCTGGAAATTTAGCAATGATATTTTTATAAAGTGCCGTAGACGGACCCTGTAAAGCGCCGTCCTTTGACACATCGGTACAGAACAACTGTTCCACTCCTTTTTGGATGAACTGTTCTATAAAATCGAAGATCCGGATATCAGTCTGCTCTGTCCAGCCGCTGATAGTGATCTTTTCCTCTTTTACATCAGCTCCCAAAATAAATTTTCCTGCACCATACTTATCAAACCATCTGGTTAAACTTTTTTCATCCTTCACAGCTATGCTTCCAACCGTTATATAAACCGCTCCTGAATCGAATATGATCTGAATATCTTTTTCAGATTTAACGCCTCCCCCAAAATCTATCACAAGCGAAGTTTTAGCGGCAATAGTCTCCAGCACTTTCCAGTTTTTTATGGCGCCGAGCCTTGCTCCATCAAGATCTACCAGGTGCAGTCTTTTAAGTCCGGCATCCTCAAATTGTTTTGCAACTTCCAGGGGATGGGCATTGTATATTTTTTTCTGGTTATAATCACCATGGGTAAGCCTGACACATTTTCCATCAATGATATCAATAGCGGGAATGATCTCCATTGATCCGGGTGCTCCTGCTTTTTCTTTATCCCCCTCCTTATCATTATTAGTTTTATTCATTTCAATGACTATCCGGTTATGTTTAAAAAATTTTCAATGATCTTATCTCCCGTATCCGCACTTTTTTCGGTGTGGAACTGAACACCATAAAAATTATTTTTCTTTATGGCAGCCGCATATTCATTGATGTAATTACAATGTGCAATGGTGTACTCACTATCTTCCGCATAATAACTATGCA
Source organism: uncultured Chitinophagales bacterium (assembly GCA_946886475.1). The sequence continues at coordinate 7,153 of CAMPIQ010000039.1, forward strand.
CATTATAGATAAAGCTGTTATTACTGATGTTTTTGAATAATTCTGATTTCAGATCATAAATAGTATTCCAGCCTACCTGTGGTATTTTTTGCTGAGGTGCCAGGGCCCTGAATTTCTTTACCCGCACAGGAATGATCCCCAGACAGGCAGTATCATTTTCCTCCGAATGAGCACATAATAATTGCATTCCAACGCAAATACCTAAAACAGGCTGTTTAAGTTGTTTGATCAGTTTTCCCAGATCCTTTTCTTCCAGACTTTTCATGGCGCTGCTGGCTTCGCCTACCCCTGGAAATATAACCCTGTCTGAACTCCTGATCTTTTCCGGATCATCAGTTACCTCAGCTGGCACCCCAAGCCTTTCCAGTGCATTGATCACCGAGCGGATATTGCCGGCATTGTATTTTATAATGGCGAGATTCATAGGTTGCAAGTACTATTTCGATTTATAAATTGGGAATTACAGATCATGTTGCGTTATTTAATATGCCATTTATAAAATCCTTTGTGGTTGCGTTAATATCATTGGTATGTTCAATGGCCTTTACATAAGCGCTTCCGATAATGGCTCCATTGGCGTACCGGCAAACGGTTTCAAAGCTTTGATGGTCGCGGATGCCAAAACCAACCAGTAAAGGATTTTTCAGACCCAGTTGATTTAATCTTTTTAAATAATCTTCTACGGAGGTAAAGGTCTTATCTGAACCTGTAAGCGAAGAAGATGAAACGGCATAAAGAAAACCGCTGCTCAGGCTATCCAGTTTCCTTACCCTGTCACCGGATGTTTCGGGAAGTACAAGAAAAATAAAATCAAGTCCGTTTTTCTCTAAAACAGTCCTGTATTCTTTTTCATACTCAATTACCGGAACGTCCGGAATGATCAGTCCATCAACACCAACCCTCTTTGCCTGTTCGCAGAATTTTTGAAAACCATATTGCAAAACCGGGTTCAGGTAACCCATAAGAATTACCGGGATATGTATCTTCTCCCTCATTTTTTCAAGCTGGCTGAATAATAATGGAATGTTCATTCCATTTTTAATGGCTATTGCGCTGCTGGACTGTATTACAGCACCATCTGCCAGCGGATCGCTATAGGGCATGCCCAGTTCAATGATATCTGCACCATTGTTTTGAAGGGCTTCCAATACCTTGATGGTATCATTCAATTGCGGAAATCCGGCCGTGCAATAGATATTCAATACACGTGATCCTTTTTTTCTAAACAGGTCTTCTATCCTTCCCATTTTAATAACGCTTCACATTTACGGGAAACACAGACCCGTTAAGAGATAAATAATTATAACCTGGCCTTGTATTGATATCAAGGGCTATCCTGAATAAAGCTGTGGGGGTTCCTGTTGTATTCTGTAGTTTTACCACAACAGTATCGCCCTTTCGCTCCACCGTATACGAGCCCTTATAGTCTGCATCCAGACATTCCTGGAAAACATATCTTTCTCCAATAGTATTTGAATTGATATCCATCTTACTGTTGATGTTCCTGCACTCACCTATCTTTTCATATTCAATGTCATGCTTCAGGTAAGCACTGTCTGTATTACATGATAGCAGGATCACCATCCCAAAAAAAAGCAGCGGATAATTTTTAGTTAACATCTTGAATGATTTTTATAATAGCTCGTAAAATGCTGAAACATTCTCCCACTCCTCATCTTCTTCAATCTCAAAATTGGCCACTCTTTCTGTGGCAGGTAAAAAATGTTCAAGGAAATTTTGAACAGCCAGGTCTTCTTTCGTATAAAAAATTATTTCCCTTGCCCTGTAAACGGTTGTATGTCCAACATGAACAGTCTGGGTTTGTTCTTCCAGGTAAGCGATGATGCTTTTTTCAATCTCATTCAGGTAATCGTATTCTTCTCCTACAGGATGACCGATATCATTAAAGCTGTCCGGTACAATGGTGATAAACACTGAATAGTTATACTTCGATTTATCAATTTCTTTCAGGTCGGTATTAATAATGGCCATAGCAGGATAGCCTTCCATTTCAAATTCAAATCCTGTATAGGTGGCCTTATCGCTTTTCATGCTCGTTGTAGTGTTTTATGGTTGAAGGTTGATTACAGGTTACTGATAAAATTTTTGGACCATAGTCCGGTTTATACTGATTATTAAAAAACCGCGTATTTGTTCCTTACCAAACACATCAAACCTCCACTTTCATCCGGTTCATAAAACTTTCAAGGTCTTTATCTCCTCTTCCACTCAGGCAAACCACAATGGTATGGTTTGGATCCGGTTGAAGTTTTTTTAACGCGGCCAGGGCATGCCCGGTTTCGAGTGCCGGAATAATTCCCTCCAGCTTTGCCAGGTTGAAACAGGCTTCCATAGCTTCATCGTCGGTTGCTGAGAGAAACTGTGCACGTTTAGTTTCAAACAAATGCGCATGCAGGGGACCAATACCCGGATAATCAAGTCCGGCGGATATACTGTGTGGTTCTATCACCTGGCCATCCTCAGTTTGCATCACCAGGCTTCTGCTTCCATGAAGTATGCCATCCCTGCCCAGCCGGGTGGTGGCGGCTGATTTTCCTGATGCAATGCCTTCACCTGCCGCTTCCACGGCAATGAGCTTTACTTCCTGTTCATCTATGAAGCTATAAAATGCACCTGCTGCATTTGAGCCGCCGCCTACACAGGCAACAACATGGGTTGGTAACTCCCGCGATGTTTTTTCTTTTAACTGCATTCTTATTTCCTTGCTGATGATACTTTGAAATCGCGCAACCATATCAGGATAAGGATGCGGCCCGACTACGCTGCCGATAATATAATGGGTTTCGCCGGGATGATTGATCCAGTCCCTGATGGCTTCATTGGTTGCATCTTTAAGTGTTTTACTGCCACTCAATGCAGGGATCACTTTGGCGCCAAGCATTTTCATCCTGGCCACGTTGGGTGCCTGTCTGGCCATATCCTTTTCACCCATGTATACTATACATTCTATTCCCTTTAAAGCACACACGGTGGCCGTGGCCACACCATGCTGACCTGCACCGGTTTCAGCTATGATCCTTTTTTTATTGAGTCTTTGTGCCAGGAGTATCTGGCCAATGGTGTTGTTGATCTTATGCGCACCTGTATGACAGAGATCCTCTCTTTTTAAAAAAATGTTGGTATTGTTTTGCCTGCTCAGTCTTTCCGCAAAATATAATGGCGTTGGCCGTCCCACATAATCTTTAAGAAGTTGCGTGTAGTTGCGCTGGAAATCACTATCATTTATAATATCCAGGTAAACAGATCTTAACTCCTCAACATTTCTGAATAACATTTCCGGAACAAAAGCACCACCGTATTTTCCGTAGTAGCCGTTACTATCAGGGCTATTACCTTTCATGAACTCATTACCGGTTTTTGCCAGCGTATTTTCTTTACTGATCTGATTATTGCCCATTGCACTTTCCTCTATTATATTTTTTCAGGAACAATCCTGGTTAACGCATGCTGTACATTTCCCGTATTCACCGTTCCTGCCGGCTCAAACAACATCACCCAGACTTCTTCTTCAGCTACCGGTTTATGTTCCATTCCTTTGGGAACAATAAATATTTCCCCCTCATTCAAATCAACCATACGATCTCTTAATTCCATGCGGAAGCTACCTTTGATCACCATAAATAATTCGTCTTCATTCTCATGCTTATGCCAGATAAATTCACCTCTGAATTTAGCAAGCTTTACATGCTGGCCATTCAATTCTCCAATAATATGTGGAGACCAGTGTTGATTGATCAGCTCAAACTTTTCATTAAGATTTATCTTATTCATCCTGTTTTTTTAATCCGGATAAAAAATATTTCACCTTCGCCATATCCTTTACCCCCGGTGAAGATTCAAACCTGCTGTTGATATCAACAACGAAAAGGTCTTTTGCAACCCTGTCCTTTTGAAATTCATGGATCATGCCAGCATCCTCCGGTTCAATTCCACCACTCAGGAAAAATGGCTTCCCGATATCCAGTCCCTTTAACCTGTTCCAGTTAAATTTTCTGCCGGTACCACCATATACCTTTTCGCCATTAGGATCAGTAGCCGCCACCCCTGTATCGAAAAGAAACATATCGGCATCACCATAATAATCTTTAATGGTCCACATAACATGATCGTTTTCCATAAAGCGGAATGCTTTTATTACATGTATATAATTGGCTAACCTGGAACACTCAAATGGGGTTTCCCGCCCGTGTAGCTGAACCATATCCAGATTGTAGTCATCAACATAATGCATGATCTGGTCGTAAGAAGCATCTACAAACACGCCAACCTTATATGGTTTTATCTTTTCCTTCTTAAGCTGGTCGGCAGTTAATCCATGTCTTAAGATATAACGGGGACTGTTAGGGTAAAAAATTAACCCGGCAAATTCAACGCCCATATCACCTAGCTCGTGGAGCTGGTCAATATTTGTCATTCCGCATACCTTGATCTTCATTTCATTGCTTTTAACTTTTGAACAAAATCAGCAAAAGCAATCGCAGGGTCAGTCTGTTTCATAAAATTTTCCCCGATAAGAAATCCTTTGAAACCAGCCTGCTTTAAAGATACAATGGTTTCCACATTGGAAATTCCGCTTTCGGAAACAGCTACAACAGAACCGGGCATCTTTTGAGCCAGGTCGAAAGATGTTTGAATGTTTACCCCGAATGTTGCCAGGTTCCTGTTGTTCACCCCAATCATATCAATATCCTTACCATACCATTCCAGTTCCTTTTCTTCATGCACTTCCAATAGCACTTCCAGACCAAGGCTTTTTGCAAGTGATGACAAGGCCTCTGCCTTGTGCCTTGAAAGACAGGCCGCGATCAGGAGGATAACATCAGCTCCAAAAGCCTTTGATTCAATTACCTGGTATTCATCAATAATAAAATCTTTCCGGAGCAGGGGTACCGTATTCATACGTGCAGACTGGAGGTCGGACAAATTACCCCCAAAATATTTTTCATCAGTAAGCACGGAAACTCCGGATGCATCATTCTGCGCATAGGCACTTGTTACTTCACTCACCCCCGACCAGTTGTTGATCACTCCCTTTGAAGGAGACCTTCTTTTGAATTCTGCAATGATCCCTGTTTTAGTTTCATCTGAAAGAAAATTGCTGAGAGAATAGGTTTCCCTTGCAAATGCAGGCATCGATTCCAGTTCGCTGATGCTATGACGGCCCATAGCCTCCTGCACTTCTCTTTTTTTATTCTCTATTATGGTATCCAGTATATTCATGATTGAAGACTGATCAATTTTTTAAAATGGGCATAGGCTTTACCACTTTCATGGCTTTCTATAGCTGCATCGTATGCGGCATTGTAATCGGCATAATGACCGGTACTGAATAAGGCCATAGCAGCGTTGGCAAGAACCACCGCATGTTGCGCCCAGGTACCTTCACCTTTCAAGATCTTCAAAAACATGTTTGCTGATTCTTCAACTGATAAACCTCCCTGAATGTCAGAAGCTGCCACGGTGCGTTTACCCAGTTGTTCCGGTGTCATGATCTTTTCACCATGTTGCGTGATCACTTTTGAATCGTTGGTAAGCGAGATCTCATCATAGCCGTCAAGTCCATGTATTATGGTAAATGGTTTACCGGTTTGTTGCAGCAGGTAATTGTAGATCCTGGCCATTTCGAGATTATACACACCAACCAGCTGGTAGGCCGGTCGGGCCGGATTCACCATTGGTCCAAGCATATTGAAGAAAGTGCGAAATCCAAGTTCTTTCCTGATCCTGGCTACAGCTTTTAATGCAGGATGGAATAAGGGAGCATGCAGAAATGTAAAATTTGTTTCTTCAATCTCCCTTTTCAACCTGTCAGCCTGGTTACCAAAGCGATAACCCAATTGCTCCATTACATTGCTGGCTCCACTTACTGAGGTGGCTCCATAGTTACCGTGTTTTGCAACTTTTTGCCCAGCGCCGGCTACTATAAAGCAGGCCAGCGTTGAAATATTGAAAGTATTTTTTCCATCACCGCCGGTACCTACAATGTCCATCACGTTATAGTCACTGAGGTCAACCACCAGGGCCATTTCCATCAAACCATCCCTGAATCCCTGCAGTTCGGCGATGGTAATACTGCGCATAAGGAACACTGTTACAAATGCACTGACCGCGGTATCATTATAACTACCCTTTGCCATACCCAGCATTGCCTCCCTGGCCTGCTCATAACTCAGTGTTTTATGTTCAAAAAGGTATTGTAATATTTTCTTCATTTACTAAGAAATTATAAATAAGGGGTAATTGAATGTTCCGGATTTTTTATGCATTGTACAATGAAATATATTAAGTCAAATGAAGGCCAGCCACTTTTTAATTCTATATCAGTATGCCTTCCCTGCTGATCCATCTTCACTTCTTCAACCAGTTTCTCATAATGGTTTCTCCCACCGGCGTTAAAACACTTTCAGGATGAAACTGTACGCCCTGCACATCAAATGTTTTATGCTGAAGGGCCATGATATAATCATTTTCATCTCTTGCCGTAACTTCCAGCTGTTCAGGAAATTTTTTTTCATCTATGATCCAGCTATGATAACGCCCTACCGGGAAACTTGCAGGCAGGCCTTTAAACAACCCGGATCTTTTTAACTGGTGAGCAGGTTCCTTTGGCCTGCCAGATCCAGGATCTTCATCCGCTTGGGCGATCCTTATTTCAGTGGCCACCCCGTGATAGACCGTGGTTAAATTGATCAGCGATCCTCCAAAAGCCTGACCAATGGCCTGATGCCCGAGGCAAACTCCAAGTATGGATTTGGAGGACGCATATTCTTTGATCAGCGGCAGCAACTGTCCGGCTTCTTCCGGAATGCCAGGGCCAGGTGATAGTATGATCTTATCATAATCCGCAACCTTTTCAAGCCCTATCTCATCATTCCTGAATACATCAACCTGTTGATCCATCACTTTTTTTACAAGATGAACAAGGTTATAAGTAAAAGAATCATAATTATCAAAAACCAGGATCTTCATAAATGATACTGTTATTATTATTTTTTTAATCAACCAGGTAAGTCATTTTCTCTTCTATAAATTTCCTGCCTTTACGATCGCTGCCTTTAGTGCATTCAATTTATTATTCACTTCCTGTAATTCGTTTTCCGGCCGGCTGGCCGCCACCACCCCGGCACCAGCCTGCAGGAATAATGTATTATCGCGGCTTAACAGGGTTCTTATCATGATGGCATGATTACAATCACCATTAAATCCAACAAAACCAATAGCACCTCCATAAAAATTTCTGGAGTCCGGTTCCCATTCATGAATAAGTTGCAATGCTTTAAATTTAGGAGCTCCGCTTAAGGTGCCTGCAGGAAAAGTGGTGAATAATACTTCAAATGGATTTGACCCTGGTTGTACCTCACCCTTCACTTCACTTACAAGATGAATGACGTGAGAATAATATTGAACCTGTTTATAGTGACTCACTTCAACATTTGAACAAACCCTGCTTAGATCATTCCTGGCCAGGTCAACAAGCATTACATGTTCAGCATTTTCCTTTGGATCATTTTCCAGTTCTTCAGCTTTTTGCTGATCAATGATATCATTACCCGTTCTTTTGAAAGTTCCGGCGATTGGGTGCACAACAACCTTCCCGTTTTTAATTATGAGCTGGGCCTCAGGGGAAGATCCCATAAGCTTATAGTCGCCATAATCAAAAAAGAACAGATAGGGAGAAGGATTGATATTTCTTAAAGCCCGGTAAACATTGAATTCATCTCCAATGAAAGCCTGCCGGAAACGCCTGCTGAGTACGATCTGAAACACATCACCCCTGTAACAGGCCGCGATCCCTTTTTTCACCATTTCAATGTATTCCTCATCCTTCATATTTGATCTTTCCTGGTCAATTGGAGTAAATGGATACACCGGTACATCTTTATTGTTGATCAGTCCTTCAAGGATGCTGATCTCACCTGGCAATCCATCTATCTTATTTTCACAAAGGATCAATTCATCCCGGTAGTGGTTGATGGCAATTACATACTGATATAAACGATACCGGGCCACCGGGATTACCTCTTTATTTCTTTCATGGCTGGCAAAATCAATTTTTTCTATAAAGGGGATGATATCAAAACTGAAATAACCATATAGCCCCTGGCCGAATAAGGCTGAAACAGGATCATTGCTTTGAACAGAAAATCTTTGCATGAAATTCCACAGGACCCCGGAAAGCGATTCATTATTTTTCAATGGCTGGGTTTCGGGAGCCTGGCCCGGCAGTTTGAATTCAATTTTATTACGGTCCCTGATCTCGATCCCTGCAATGGCATTGATACAAATAAAAGAGTAGCTGTTCTCAGCCGCATGATGGTCAGTACTCTCAAGGAGTACGGTATCCCTGAACCGGTCTCTTAACCTCAGGTAAATACCAACGGGCGTATATACATCTGCCAGTAGCTTTTTTACGGTGGTGTTGATATTAATTTTTTTCATTCTTTTCCGGTCTGACTTCTTTTGGGAATAAAAAAATCCCGACGTTACTGTCGGGATTCCTTGTATGATAAAACCATAGCAATGACTACACAGAACCCCGATTGAAGTTTGTATGCCACCACCAATGATTGTTTAATAAAAGTTTCATTTCATTACAAAGATGTGGACTGGATCACAAATCAGCAAAAATATTTTCAATAGCTAAATAAAGACCATGAACGAGGCTTCCTCCTGATAAATACACCGCAAAGCGGTCCGAATATGAATTGGTAATACCAGCCGCTGCAAAGTTTAATTCATTTCATTCAGAGAAATTCATTTCAATAGCCTAGGGCCTGACGATCCTTTCTTCCACTTTTTGTTTCTCAAGGTAAAACTTACCTGTAGCTTCATCCGTATTCAGCCACACGCCATCAACATACGTCTTACGGTTGTTGAAATGTCCCTTCATAATTATTTCCTGTCCGGATGCATTTGTATAAGTAAAGGAAACCGAATCGCCTGAAATTTTATATGAGCCCAGGCACCTGGTATTTTCGTCTACACCTCCGGTATAAAATTCCATTCTGTCTTCAGCACTGAATTTAACTACCACCCTTTCCCTGACATCTTCTGTACGATAATATCCCATCCAGATTCCGTCTATTTCGTTGTTATCGTGCCTGGTAAAACTCACCAATACGGTTGTGGCCACCAGGTAAAGTATTGCTTTCATATTCCCCAATTTAGTTCCACACCTATACAAGATGGAAAACTGTGCCAAGAACACCAGCGGGCTGTGAGTTAGCTGCCGGTTCTGCAATACGCTACGCGTCTTTTACATTTTAAATTTTACATTTTCCTTTGCCCCTCTTCTGGAACTCACCCGCGCTCATCACTACAACATACCCTTGGTAGAAGGCAGGTAATTCTTTAATGGATCGCGCTTTACAGCCATTTTAATTGCCTTAGCAAATGCTTTATAGATGGCTTCGATCTTATGGTGTTCATTCTCACCAAAACATTCAATATTGAGGTTGCACCTGGCGGCGTCGGTAAAGGATTTGAAAAAATGATAGAACATTTCAGTGGGCATATCCCCTATCTTTTCGCGGTTAAAGCTGGCATTCCATACCAGCCAAGGCCTTCCGCCAAAATCAAGTAATACCCTGGCATGGGTTTCATCCATCGGTAAGGCAAAGCCATATCTTTCCATTCCGGTTTTATCTCCCATGGCTTTTGCAAATGCTTCACCCAAAGCAATTCCTGTATCCTCTATGCTGTGGTGTTCATCAATATGAAGATCGCCCTTCACACTTATAAAAATATCCAGCATGCCATGACGGGCAACCTGTTCCAGCATATGATCAAAGAAACCAATTCCCGTTTTAATATCCGCTTTACCTGAACCATCAACATTGAGTTCGATCCTGATCTCCGTTTCATTTGTTTTACGAATGTGCGTAACCTTTCTTCCTTTGAGGAATTCATAAATATCCTTCCAGCTTGTGGTTGAAACAGCAATCACTTTTTCAAGTTCATCGGCAGGGTCACTTACTTCAGCTGCACCCAGTTCCGGATTATTCTTTAACCACAATGCTTTACATCCCAGGTTCTTTGCCAGTTGCACATCTGTAATTCTATCACCGATCACAAATGAATCAGGAATATTATAATTGGGATTATTGATATAACCGGTAAACATTCCTGTTCCCGGTTTCCTGGTTTCCAGCATTTCATCCGGATAGCTGCGGTCAATTAATTCTTCCCTGAAAATAATTCCTTCACCTGCGAAGGTGCTCATGATAAGGTTATGCACCGGCCAGAATTCTTCTTCGGGGAATTTTGGCGTACCAAGACCATCCTGGTTGGTCACCATTACTAATTCATAATCCATTTCCGCAGCTATTTTTCCCAGGTATTTAAATACAAAAGGATAAAAGCTCAGCTTATCAAATGCATCGATCTGATATGTTGGCGGATACTCCTTTATCATGGTACCATCGCGGTCAATAAATAAACATTTTTTCTTTTGAGCATTCTGGTCAGCCATTATTTAATTTTTATAAGCTTTAAGGGTATCAATTAGTTTCGTGTTTTGATCTTCTGTACCAATTGTGATCCGCAGGCAGTCCTCACAGCCAGCCACATTACTCCTGTTCCGTACAATGATCTGATTTGTTTTCAGGTATTCATACACTGCAGTAGCATTTTCAATTTTTATTAAAAGGAAGTTGGCATCAGAAGAAAATATTTTCTGCACTATAGTAACCATGGCAAGTTCTTTTTTCACCCGTTCTCTTTCCTTTACGATCTCCCTGATCATTTCATTTACTTCATCAAGGTTATCCAGCGCTTTTAATGCCAGTTCCTGTGATGCCTGGTTGATATTATAGGGAGGCTTGATCTTATTAAGCACATTGATGATCTCTTTTGAAGCAAAACACATTCCCAGTCTTAATGCTGCCAGTCCCCAGGCCTTTGAAAGTGTTTGCAATATCACCAGGTTGGGATAATCTTTCAACTCTGCCAACATGGAACGGTGACGGCTGAAATTAATATAGGCTTCATCTATAATGACCAGTCCATTAAAATTATTCAACACCATTTCAAGATCTTCCCTGTCCAGACTATTACCAGTGGGATTATTGGGTGAACAAAAGAAGATCAATTTTGTATCCGCATCAATGGTTTCTTCCAGCGCTTCCATATTTATCTGAAAGGCTTTGGTCAATAACACTTCCCTTGTTTCAACATCATTCAGGTCTGCACAAACCTTGTACATGCCATAGGTAGGCGGACAAATTATGATATTATCCTTACCGGGTTCGCAAAAAGCACGGATCAGGAGGTCAATGCATTCATCACTTCCATTTCCCAACAGGATATTTTCTGCTTCTGTCTGTTTTATCGCAGCCAGCTTTTTCTTCAATTCAATTTGCAAAGGATCCGGGTAACGGTTGTACCATTTGGTAAGCGGTGATCCAAGGCTGTTCTCATTGGCATCAAGAAAGATCTTTCCCTCACCGGAGTATTCGCTTCTTGCGGATGAATAGGGTTGCATGTTTTTTACATTTGACCTTACCATTCTTTCCAGATCAAATGAAGGTTGATCTTCTTTTGCAGCATCGTGTTCGTTCATCCTGCTTACCTCAGGTTTATTTTCTTTTGGAGTCTGCCCGGAAAGAAGCCTGTCCAGTCTTACACGTATCGCATTTGCATGGGCCCTTAAACCTTCGGCTTCCGCCATATCAATCACTGTGGCGCCCAAATTGACCAGTCCCTTATCAGTTAACTTCTGGTAAGTGATCTTCTTCACAAAACTGTCAACGCTTACACCGCTATAGGCGCCTGCAAATCCATTGGTAGGCAGGGTGTGATTGGTACCGCTTGCATAATCGCCGGCACTCTCCGGTGAATAATTCCCAATAAATACTGACCCTGCACTGGTAATACGGAGAGCTATATCATCAGCATGATCACAATTGATGATCAGATGCTCGGCCGCATATTCATTTACCATTTCAATGGCTTCATCCATATTATTTAGAATAACAGCCCTGCTGTTTTCAAGAGACCTGACCGCGATATTTTTTCTTGGTAATGCATTCAGCTGTCTGTCCAGTTCCTTCAGCACCTTATTTACAAGTGTCAACTCATTACTTACTAAAATTACCTGGCTGTCCGTGCCGTGTTCTGCCTGGGACAACAGATCAGCAGCAATGAAAACAGGATCACCTGTTGAATCAGCCATGATACAAAGTTCGCTTGGGCCGGCAGGCATATCAATGGCAACGCCCCGCATTTGGGCCAGCTGCTTTGCTGCCGTTACATATTGATTCCCCGGACCCAGTATCTTTTGTACTGCAGGCACCGTAGCCGTTCCATATAACATAGCTGCAATGGCCTGTGCACCTCCCATCTTAAATAGCTTTGTAATACCAGCCAGCCGGGCGCAGTACAACACAGCAGGATGCACTTTACCATCCTTACCGCAAGGAGTGCAAAGAATAATTTCTTTACAACCCGCGATCTTTGCAGGAATGCCAAGCATTAGTACAGTTGAAAAAAGCGGAGCCGTTCCTCCCGGTACATACAATCCCACTTTTTCAATTGGCAGTGATCGCCTTCTGCATTCCACGCCAGGCATGGTTTCAACAACCAGGTCATCCTGATACTGGGGTTTATGAAAATTGTAAATGTTCTGGTATGCCTGGTGAATGGCCTGTTTCAGATCATGATCCAATTCAGAACCGGCTGCCTCCATTTCTTCCACACCCACCTCCAAAGATCCGATACTGATCTCATCAAATTCCATGATGAATTCCCGGATGGCCTCATCCCCCCTTTCCTTAACCGCATTCATTATCCTTTCCACCGCCTCATGCACCTGCCGGTTATCATGATAAGGCCTTTGTAAAATTTGTTTCCAGTCTTTCCTTGCGGGATATTGTATCAGCTGCATAAATATTTCTTTAAATCACACGATCATTTTTTCTATAGGTACTACCAGAATGCCCTGTGCGCCGGCTTTTTTTAAGGCCTCGATCTTTTCCCAGAATTCGTCTTCACTCAATACACTATGTACAGAACTCCACCCTTCCTGCGCCAGTGGCAGCACAGTTGGACTTTTCATTCCCGGAAGCAAACTGATAATTTTGTCGAGCGCATCATTCGGAGCATTCAGCAATACATATTTATTATCCGATGCTTTTTTTACGGCACGGATGCGAAACAATAACTGGTCAAGTAATTTTTGCTGGTCCAAATCGAGTTGGGAAGTTCTGACCAATACGGCCTGGCTTTTCAAAATGGTTTGAACTTCCTGCAGTCCGTTCATAAATAAAGTAGAACCACTGCTAACGAGGTCGCAGATAGCATCGGCCAGTCCAATGCCGGGCGCCAGCTCAACAGAACCACTGATCTCGTGTATCTCTGCATTTATCCTGTGCTGGTCTAAAAATTTCCGGGTAAGTAAAGGATAAGAAGTGGCTATCTTTTTTTGCTGCAGGAATTGAACATCATCATACTTGTCAGACTTTTTCACAGCAATGCAAAGCCTGCACTTCCCGAAACCGAGTTGTTCTACTACTTCGATATTTTTATTTTTTTCAAGCAATACATTTTCTCCAACTATCCCTATATGCGCCACCCTGTCTTCAACATATTGGGGAATGTCATCATCCCTGAGGAAATAAACTTCCAGCGGGAAATTTTCGGCAAGGATGCGCAACTGGTTTTTACCGTTCTTCACATTAATTCCGCAATCCTTCAGCAACTGAATGCTTTCTTCATGCAGTCTTCCGGATTTCTGAATAGCTATTTTCAGGCTCATATGCTTAACATTAAAAAAGGCTTACCTGATGGTAAGCCCTGGTTTATTGAATGCACAAAACATCACCAGCCTACCTATGGGTAAGTATTTGATGATGGATATGTACAGATAAAATCAACATTGAAGCGCAAAAATAAGCCTGAAATCCAACCATCCAAAAGTTTTTGTCTTTTTGAATTCATCTTTCAGCTTAACTTAACATCCAAACATTAATTTTTCATATGAGAAGGCTGATTTTGCTTAGTTCATTTTTTATTGCATTTTATGTTGCCGGTGCCCAGGATGATTTTAAATACCAGACACCACCAAAGGACATCATGGATCTGGTAATGGCCAAACCTACACCTGCTGTATCCATTGACGACAGGGCGGAATGGATGCTTCTTTCAGAAAAGAGCGATTATCCAACCATTGAAGAAATGGCACAGCCGGAATTCCGTATCGCCGGTTTGCGCATCAATCCAAATAATTTTGGTCCAAGCCGTGCAGGTTCTTCAGAGAACATCCGGTTAAAGAATATTAAAACAGGTGAAGTATTCGATATCGAGGGACTTCCAAAAGACCTGAGGGCTTCCTCCGTACAATGGTCGCCAGGTCAGAAAAAATTTGCCTTTTTGAATTCCACCAATACTACAATTGACCTGTATGTAGTGGACCTGGATTCTAAAAAAGCAATGAAAATAAACAGGCAACCATTAAATACCGTATTGGGTGGCAGTTACCAGTGGGCAGGGAATGATATGCTAATTTATAAAACCATTGTTCCCGGCAAGCAGCTTACAGCAAAGGCAGGTGCACCTGCCGGACCAGTGGTACAGGAAAATCTTGGAAAGGCCGCAGCATCGCGAACTTACCAGGATCTAATTAAAAATGCTTATGATGAGGACCTGTTCGAATATTTTGCTACAGCCCAACTGGTAAAAAATGATTTTATAAATGAAACACCCATTGGAAAGCCGGCGATCTACAGAAGCATCTCATTATCTCCCGATAAAAAATATCTTTTAATCACCAGCATCAACAAGCCCTTTTCCTACCTGGTGCCTGCTTATGGATTTCCACACTCGGTTACCGTGATGGACACAAATGGAGAAGTGATCAGGTCATTGGCAAAGAATCCATCGAGTGAAGGACAGCCCATTGGTTTTGATGATGCATCTACCTTTCCAAGAAATTTCAGCTGGAGAGATGATGAACCTTCAACCGTAACTTATGTACAGGCACTTGACAAGGGCCTTGGAAGAAAAAAAGCAGCCTTTCGTGATGGCTTATATGCCATTCAGGTGGAAGGTGACGGACAGGCCAGGGAATTATTCAAAACCCAACGCAGGCTAGGCGGTGTGATCTGGGGTAATAAGGATATAGCCGTTTTCTTTGAACGTACATCGGCCGACAGAAAAATAAGGATGAACAGGTATAACCCAACCACAGGTAAGGTAGATTCCTTATTTGAACGCAGCAGCAATGATGCATATAGTGATATTGGTAATCCAATGACACGAAAGAATCAATACGGTGAGCAAGCATTAATAATACTAAATGGAAAGGAATTGTTACTCAACTCACAGGGAGCATCAGCTGATGGAGATATGCCGTTTGTCCAGACATTTGATATTACCAATGGAAAGAAAAAACTTATCTGGAGATCTGTTGCTCCTTATTATGAAAGAGTGGTTGATGTAATAGATGCATCCAATGGTGTTTACCTTACTTTGAAAGAGAGCCCCTCAGAAGTTCCCAATTATTATATCAGGAATACAAAGAAAAAAATTGCACCTGTTGCCATAACAGATTTCACCAATCCGTATGAGCAGCTCGAAGGAATTGCAAAACAAAAGATCACCTACCAGCGTGCTGATGGAATTAATTTAACAGGAGACCTTTATTTACCCAAAGGATATGACGCTAAAAAAGACGGACCACTTCCGGTGATCATGTGGGCCTATCCGAGAGAATACAAATCAGCAAATGATGCGGCCCAGGTTAGGGGCTCAAAATATACATTCACCCGTATCAATTATGGTTCACCTATTTTCTGGGTAACGCAGGGTTATGCTGTTCTGGATAATGCCGAAATGCCCATAGTAGGAGAAGGTGGTAAGGAACCCAATGATAATTTCATTCCGCAATTACATCTCAATGCACATGCAGCCATTCAAAAACTGGCAGCGATGGGCGTTGGAGACAGTAATCGTGTGGCCGTAGGCGGTCATAGTTACGGAGCATTCATGACAGCCAACCTGCTGGCACATACCAAACTGTTCAAAGCCGGTATAGCAAGAAGCGGTGCTTATAACAGAACACTTACCCCTTTTGGTTTCCAGGCAGAAGAAAGAACCTATTGGGAAGCCCCTGATGTATATCACAAGATGAGTCCGTTTACTTATGCCGACCAGATCAAGACCCCATTGTTGTTGGTGCATGGAGAAATGGATAATAACTCAGGCACTTTCCCCATACAGAGTGAAAGGTTGTATAATGCCATTAAAGGACATGGTGGCACCGTGCGTTATGTAGTGTTACCTTATGAGAGCCATGGTTATGCCGCAAAAGAAAATATACTGCATTTACTCTGGGAACAAAATCAGTGGCTGGAAAAATGGGTAAAGCATGCCAACAGGAATAAGCCGGCCGGAATTGAAAAAGAAAAAGTGTTTTAGGCGTGTGAACCGCCCCCCAGTTATTAAGTAAAGCGAAGCTATCCATCTGTTTACAGGAATCGGCCACAAGGGTATTTTGATGCATGCATCTTATTCCCGGTGGCGGATTTTAACTTATCCATGACCCTTTCAAACAACCATTAAAATCATATTAACGTCTGATTTATGAGCTTTGCAAAAACCTTCGAAAATGAGAAAGATCATAGTGGCCATAGGGATATTATTTTTTTGCGGTCAGGCGGTGTCTGCCCAGAAGCAGGCAGCTGTTTCAGTTAAGGTGGACAGCATTTATTTTAATTTATATACAGACAGCCTGAAAAAGGGTTTTTTCAATTATATCAGTATTGATGGAAAATTATCAGATGGTTCCTGGACGCCACTGGATTCAACAAAGATCTTATTCCTGTCCGATGCAGGCTTTTTCAAGGGAAATGACCTTTATATAGACAGCTCTTACCAGGAAGAAACCGTAAGGGTAAAAGCCATTCTTAAAAGCAATCCAAAGGTTTGGAAAGAAACCGTTATCTATATCAGGAAAAGAGGTTTTGACGAGCCCCTTAAAACCAATGAGCAGATACTTGAAGAAATGAAGGCGAAGGCGAAGAGGAAGAAAGGATGAGGGAGAAGTTGGTTAGTAGGGAGTCAATGAGTCAACTGTCCTTCAGTCGGGAGTCATTAGTCAACCAGTCGTGAGTTAACAAGTCAACTAGTCCATAGTCCATTAGTCGGGAGTCAACAAGTAAAATAGTCGAAGTCAACAAGTCAATTAGTCGGGAGTCGGTAAGTCCTCAATTTCACCTGCCAACGAACCTTACATCTTCTTTGCATCTTCAAGAAATTTGGCCAGTCCGATATCGGTCAGCGGATGTTTCAACAATCCAAGAATGGGTTCCAGGGGACAGGTACATACATCAGCTCCCAATTCAGCTGCACGAACAATATGATTTGAATTGCGGATGGATGCAGCCAGTATTTCTGTTTTATATCCCTGCATGGTGTAGATATTGGCAATTTGTTCAATCAGGATCATACCATCCCAGCCGCTATCATCAATTCTTCCTATAAATGGTGAAACATAAGCTGCACCTGCTTTAGCAGCCAGTATAGCCTGACCAGCGGAAAATACAAGTGTACAATTGGTGCGGATACCATTGTCGGTAAACCATTTGATAGCTTTCACACCATCTTTGATCATAGGCACTTTCACTACGATATTGGGATGAATGGCGGCGAGTTTTTTACCTTCTTCCACTATAGTGGCAAAATCCGTTGATAATACTTCGGCGCTGATATCACCATCCACCATTTCACAAATGGTTTTATAGTGCTTATTGATGGCTTCCTGTCCTTTAATACCTTCTTTAGCCATCAAAGACGGGTTGGTGGTAACACCATCCAGTATTCCTAATTCATTTGCTTCTTTGATCTGGGCCAGATTGGCTGTATCTATAAAAAATTTCATTGCTTATTCATTATTTGAGGCCACAAATATAGAGGAAATAGAGTGAGAGCGGGAACGAGAGTGAGGGAAAACAAATGGCAGGCTACTTACATCGCACCGCTACAACCGCCTACCCTTGCTACCTTCCGGTCCTGGGGGAGTTCAGCAGGAGCTGGTCGTATAAGAC
>CAMPIQ010000040.1 GCA_946886475.1 uncultured Chitinophagales bacterium
CCCCTCCTTTAACCTCTTAACCCTTTGATATCAGATTGGCAAAATAATGTACGGTACGTACTAACTGTGATACATAACTCATTTCATTATCATACCAGCTCACCGTTCTCACCATTTGTGTATCTCCAACTGTCTGAACCTTGGTTTGCGTTCCATCGAACAAACTTCCATAATTGATCCCGATGATATCACTGCTTACAATTTCATCTTCGGTATAACCAAAACTTTCATTGGAAGCAGATTTCATAGCTGCATTGATCTCCTCAACGGTTGTTTTCTTTCCAAGAACAACTGTAAGTTCAGTTAAAGAACCTGTCAAAGTGGGTACTCTTTGTGCAGTACCATCAAGTTTTCCTTTAAGACTGGGTAATACAAGCCCGATGGCCTTGGCTGCCCCGGTACTATTCGGTACAATATTCTGCGCTGCAGCCCTTGCCCTTCTGAGATCGCCTTTTGGATGAGGTGCATCCTGGGTATTCTGATCATTGGTGTATGCGTGCACCGTTGTCATTAATCCGGTAACAATCTCAAATTTATCTTCCAGTACCTGTGCCATTGGCGCAAGGCAATTAGTGGTGCAGGAAGCACAACTGATGATTGTTTCAGAACCATCCAGAATATTATGATTTACGTTGAAAACAATGGTCTTCAGGTCACCTGTGGCCGGCGCTGATATCACTACTTTTCTGGCGCCTGCAGCAATATGTGCTTCAGCCTTTGCTTTATCGGTGAAAAACCCGGTACACTCCAGTACCACATCAACCTGATGCTGTCCCCATGGAATTTGTGCAGGGTCTTTCTGTGCATATATTTTGATCTCATTACCATTAACTACAATGGAATTCTCCGTGGATGTTACTTCCTGACCAAATCTTCCCTGGGCAGAATCATATTTTAAAAGGTGTGCCAGTACTTTTGGACTGGTCAGATCATTGATCGCGACTACGTCAATTCCTTTCATATCATGGATCTGGCGGAAAACACGCCGGCCAATTCTTCCAAATCCATTTATAGCAACTTTAACTGTACTCATAATGAACGCTGTTTTTAATTTTGAAATGCGGGGCGAAGGTACGATAAGGCAATAAAAAAAAACTGTATCAGAAACAGATGATTTGATGCAGATCAATTATGGGCCACTCCGGATCCGGGTTATGAATTACCGGGACTGACTAAAATCAGCTTTTGAACTTACCTGCCTCATAGTACGGGCTTTTGGGTTGCTGCAATTTTGTGTAACAAAACCGAATTAAATGGAAACGATCACAAATCAGGCAATTTCAGCATCTTATAAATTAAAATCCACAAGTCCGTCACTTTATGCAAAATTCATGAACTGGTGTGAAAACCAAAATGAAAACAGGATACTATGGATAGGAATTGCACTGGCGGCCCATGGATGTATCATTACGCCCTTAACGGTGATGGCTGTTTTATTAGCCGGCACCAATCTGTTTTTGTTTATGCTTGCTATAGTTGCCATGGGCATGTCGCTTGTAACCAACCTTGCCGCACTTCCAACCAGGATCACCATCCCCGTATTCTTTCTAAGTATACTTATTGACGTCATCATTGTTATCTCAACCCTGGTAATTGGCTTTGATATAACCAGTACCTATGTATAATATCATTTACTATTTTCTGATAGCTGTTTCATGTATGCAATAATGAGCTGACCCCAAAAAGGTCAGCTTCTTTTTTACAGCATGGCATTGAATTTCTTTGTTGTACTTCAAATTTCTCTGTGGCTTTGAAAAATTACCCGGTGAATTATAAGTTTTAATTATTCTTCTTTATCCATTCATACAGGGTTTCAACATCCTGTTTCTTAAATAAACTGGTTCCTTTGTTCATTGTTGCAGCCGTACCGCAGGCTACACCAAACCTTACAGCTTCCATAATTGATGCTCCGGATTCCAGTTTAAATGCGATACCTGCCAGCATACTGTCACCCGCACCAACGGTACTCAGTTTTTTTACCGCCGGAGCATTGATCTGTTTATGTCCTTCCCTTGTCATTAATAAAGCGCCTGCCGGACCCATAGATGAAATGATGACATCGCAATTGCTTTGAGCTAAAACCTGTTTTGCCGCTTCCTCTATTTCAGGGATCTCAAGCCAGTTTTTTCCAACCAGCGATCCCAGTTCGGTAAGATTAGGCTTGATGAGGTACACGCCTTTCCGTAAAGCTTTTTTCAACGGCTCGCCGGAAGTATCAATTATAAATTTGATTCCTTTATTCTTTGCAATCAATGCAATTTGAGAGGGGAAATCTTCCGGCACGCCCGGGGGCAAACTACCGCTTAAGATGAGAAAGGTGGTTGATGACGGCAGCCCTTCAATTATAGAGATACATTGATCAAGGTCTTTGCTTTCCAATGCCGGTCCCGGCATCACAAACCTGAACTGCTTATTCGTAGATAATTCGCGCACAACAAAATTCTCTCTTGTATCACCGTCAATGCCAATGGCCCTGAATGGTATACCTGAGTTTTCGAGTATGCCGCAAATTTGTTTTCCATTGATGCCGCCAGAAGGCAGAATGGCCATTGTTTCACCCCCAAGTATTTTTACTGCCTTGCTGATATTTATTCCGCCTCCTCCGGCTTCAACCTTCATATCGGAACAGCGCATTTTCTTTTCAGGGATCAGTCTTTCTACTTCAGTGCTTTTATCCAGTGCAGGATTGAGTGTTATTGTAACGATCATTGTATTCTTTTTTAATCTCCATCTGAAGGCAAGGATTCATTTCCGCCTGAGGGCCCGAAGCTCCGGTGTTCTTTTTTCTTTTTGTAATGCCCTGCCTGGTAACCATTTTTCACGAATGTCCTGAAATAATTTTCGGGTTATTGCCAGGATTATTTTTATTTCCGGTAACCCTCAGAGATAAAACAGGTGATCATTATTGTTGCGCACCGCTTTTTTTCCGGTTCCATTTTTTGATCAGTTTTTCCGCTTCCACAGCATGGAAAAGAAAGATCGATAATCCGATACAGATCAATAACTCTTCCATATTCAAAGGATTTGTTTTCAGTAATTTATTTGCCTGGGGTAAATAAATTACAGCCATTTGCAAAAAGAAAGTGATGACCACGGCAACGAGCAATGGCCTGTTTGAAAAGAATCCTTTTCTGTAAATAAATTCATTATCACTCCTGATGGCAAAAACATGCGCCAGTTGTGCAAGTGAGAGCACTGTAAATACCATGGTTTGCCAGTTTTCATTTCCTGAATGGTAGGTCCAGGCCTGGATGCCCAGTGTAATGGCTGCCATTAATATGCCCACCCATAAAATATGAATGCCGGTGCCGCCGGCAAACAAACTTTCATTTGTTTTACGGGGAGGCCTTTTCATAATGTCATGTTCCGCTTTCTCAGCAGACAAAGCCAGTCCAGGCAGACCATCGGTTACCAGATTGATCCATAGTATATGAACAGGAAGCAGCGGTATGGGCAAACCAATCAGCGGTGCCATAAAAATTGTCCATATTTCAGCACTGTTACAGGTCATAATATATTTTACAAACCTTCTTATATTATCATAGATCCTTCTGCCCTCACGAACAGCTTTTACTATGGTGGCGAAATTGTCATCCAACAAAATCATATCTGCCGATTCCTTACTTACATCCGTACCGGTAATGCCCATAGCCACTCCGATATTTGCTGTTTTCAATGAAGGCGCATCATTCACACCGTCGCCTGTCATAGAAACAAAATGTTCTTTGGCCTGCAATGCTTTTACGATCTTTAATTTCTGTTCAGGCGAAACCCTTGCATATACCCTTATCTGTTCAATGTTCTCTATAAGTTTTTGATCAGTCAGATCCTTTAATTCATTACCATCCACCACCAACTGGCCTTCCGACAAAATTCCCAGTTCCTTTGCGATGGCGGCTGCCGTTTCACGGTGGTCACCGGTGATCATTACCGTATTGATTCCAGCCGTATTACATTCCCCGATGGCTGATCTGGCTTCCTCCCGTGGCGGATCTATCATTCCAACCAGACCGAGATAGCTCAGATCCTTTTCTATCTCTTCATACTTAAGAGGCTGTGGTATGGAATCAATGTATTTAAATCCGAATGCAATAACCCTTATGCCATTCCTTGACATTTCAGTTGCCTTTTGATTTATTGCATCCTCTCCTTTATTTACTATACCGGTAAGGGATTCTATGGCCCCTTTTGAAAAAACAAGATACCGGTTGTTGAAACGGTGAATAGTGGTCATCAATTTCCTGTCTGAATCAAATGGTAATTCTTCAACACGGGGAAAACGTTCAGCTATTTTTTTATGATCACCATATTTTTCCCGGATGTATTCAACAATTGCAATTTCAGTAGGATCGCCTTTTAGTATATCTTTTTCAACTGAAACATCCTGATTCAATGCCATGGCAATGGCGAGTCCGTGTAGCTCATCATCCGGTTGTTGGCCGGAAGCAGATTCAAACACCTCCACCACTTTCATTTTATTCTGAGTAAGCGTACCTGTTTTATCCGAACAGATAAATGTGACAGAACCCAGGGTTTCTACAGCATGAAGTTTACGAATGAGTGCATTTTTCCTGACCAGTCTTTTTGCACCCATGGCCAGTGCAATGGTAATAAGTGCCGGTAAGGCTTCAGGAATGGCCGCAACAGCAAGCGAGATGGAAACAAGCACCATATCAAGCGCCTTCTCGCCCCGGAGGATGCCAACAAAAAACAATAGCAGGCAAATGAAAAGGATAAGGTAGGAAAGTTTTTTACTAAAGTCTGCCATTCGCTTTTGTAAAGGGGTCAGGGATTTTTCTTCCTGTAACATGGAAGCGATCTTTCCGATCTCCGTTTGCATTCCGGTAGCCGTTACAATGCCCATTCCTCTTCCATTGATCACCTGCGTTCCCTTATACGCCATATTGGTTCTGTCGCCAAGACCCAGATCGTTATCCTGCAATATTTTTATGGTTTTATCAATAGCTATTGACTCACCGGTAAGGGAGGCCTCTTCAATCCTCAATGAATGGGATTCCATCAACCGCAGGTCGGCGGGCACCATAGTTCCCGCATCAAGCAATACAATATCGCCGGGTACCAGGTCAAGTGAAAGGATATCCTGTTGCTTACCATTTCGTAAAACCTTTGTATGAGGCGCCGCCATTTTTTTCAATGCATCCATGGCTTTTTCAGCCCTGTATTCCTGAACAAAACCTACTATCGCATTCAATAAAACAATTACCAGAATAATAATGGTATCTGCCAGGTCGCCAATGATCCCGGATATGATTGCAGCTGCAGCAAGAATGAGGATCATAAAATCCTTAAACTGGTGTAAGAAGATGAGCCAGGCTGGTATTTTCTTTTTTTCAAGTAACTGATTGGGCCCGGTTTCCTGCAGCTTTTGTTTTGCCTGTTCATCCGTTAATCCCTCTCCTGATGATCCTGTTTTGCCCAACACCTCATCCGTTTCAAGCTTATACCAGTCGAGTTGCTTCTCCATATCTTCTAAATTACATTAAAGCTGAATTCATTATACTGATCCGGAGATGAAGCAGCGCCTGAATTACTTCAATTCCAGTATGCCTGTTTATTTAATTATACTGTGCACGGCACGGCTGTAGCCAACAGAAATAACGATGATGACATAGATGGCCTGGAACCCGGTAAAAGAGAAGCCGCAAAAAAATGATGCCCGAATAAACCGGACTTATTAATAAAGTGCAAACAGGAAAGAGCCGGGCAGGTTCGAAAATACAATAAACACCAGGAGTCAGAATGGATGGGGTAATGCATTCCTGTTAGATGGCCTTACTGAACAGGGATGTATTGACACCGGCATTCCTTTGCAGTTTCATATCAAATGCACTGCAAATATTGCGTATAAAAAAATGTCCCTGTTGTGTGAGTGCGAGGCCATGATGGTCCCACAACACCAGTCCGTCCTTTTCAAATTCTGCGAACCTGGGAAAACTGTATTGCTGAAGCAGAGGCAGGTCCTTCTCATCAAAAACAGTATATCCTTTACAGCTGATCTCAAGAATATATTTCCTGAACGCCATGTCTTCACTGCTCAGGAAATAACCTTTTCGAATAGCCAGTTTACCCGAGTTGATCCTGGTGTAGTAGTCGTGCAGGGCTTTTTCATTCTGGGCAAAAGCATTGCCGGTATCGCTTATGGCCGATACACCCATTGCTAATACAAACCTGGATGATTGTGTAGTGTATCCCATAAAATTCCTGTGCAGGCGGCCTTCATTCCAGGCTTTATATAATTCATCTGTTTGCAGGGCAAAATGATCCATGCCTATATCTGCATATCCATTCTTCATTAACAGTTCCTTTCCTTTCAGATACAACAGGATCTTTTCTTCAGCATCGGGCAGATCTGTTTCATCAAACAAACGCTGGGATTTACTAACCCAGGGTACATGCGCATAGCTATAGAATGCAATGCGGTCGGGCTTTAAGCCAATCACCTGGTTGATCGTTCTCTCAATGCTTTCAAGTGTTTGCAAGGGAAGACCGTAGATCAGGTCAAAATTTACGGATGTAAAACCCGCTGCTCTCGCATTTTCTGTAGCTCTTTTTACATTTTCAAAGGGCTGGATGCGATTAATGACCTTTTGAACCAGGGGATCGTTATCCTGAACGCCATAACTGATCCGCCTGAATCCGAGTGAATACAATACGCTTATATGTTCAGTTGTGGTATTGTTAGGATGGCCTTCAATGCTGAATTCATGTCTCGGATGGATGATACTGCTCTTCAGGATGAGGGAAAGGAGCCTGCCCAGGTTTTTTGGCGAAAAGAAAGTGGGCGTTCCACCGCCCAGGTGAAGCTCACGGATCACCGGGGTTTGTTTCATGAGCCTGCGATAAAGGTTCCATTCCTTTTCCAGTACATTAAGGTATTCTTCCTCCACGTTGTGGTTGGTGGTGATCTTTTTATTACACCCGCAATAAGTACATAAAGACTCGCAGAACGGAAGATGGATATAGATGCTGATACCATCCACGTGATTTTCTTCACTGAACCTGGTGGTGAAATTGTTTTGCCATTGGTCCTTATTCACCTCCTCATCCCAATAGGGTATGGTTGGATAGCTGGTATACCGGGGTACCGGGTGGTTGTACTTACGTACCAGCAATGAATTAACTACTTCACTTTCCATTAGTCAAATGTAAAATTTGAGCAACGTCCCTGACATGACCTTTGTTAGGATGAAGGGAGAGATTGGTCAGGGTTGGGTGTAGTTAACCGGTTAACCGGAGCAGCTGTCAACAAATTCAATATAATAAATTCTTAAGCCTTTCCACATTATTGACAATGATCTTACCGCTTTTGATATCGATATGTTTTTCCGCTTTGAAATCGCTGAGTGTTCTGATCAGGGATTCGGTTGCCGTACCTACATACTGAGCGATATCCTCCCTTGAAATTTCAATCGGGTTGGTCTGTTCCTTCAGCTTGAATTTTTCCACTATATCAACAAGGGCCCTGGCAACACGTTTTCGCAAAGAACTATAGGCCAGGTTAAGCAGCCGTTCTTCTTTTTCTTTTACATTCTGCGTAATGATGTGAATGAATTTGGAAGCAATGCTGATATCGCTGTATACCATCTTCTGAAAATCATCTCTCGGGATCTGCATGATCTCGGCTTCTTCCAGCACACTGGCACTGTCATCGTAATTGGTATCTCCGATCAAAGCTGTATATCCAATAAAGTCTCCTTCACTGTATAAATTGGTGATGTATTCCTTTCCATCCTCATGAGCTTTAAAGGCTTTAACCTTTCCCTTCATCAGGTAAAAAAGAAACCGCGGACGTTTTCCTTCCTGGTACAGCATTTTCTTTTTATCATATACTTCTACCTCGTATTGCTCCGACAATTGCTGAATAAGGCCTGTGCTTTTAACGTCTTTAAGAAACTGGTTCAGCCCCTGGGGATTGGCAGCATACTGCTGGTCGAGTATCTGGGTCTTTTTTAACCGGATCTCTACCGCATTCAACAATTCAATATCATCAAAAGGTTTTGTGATATAATCATCAGCGCCCATTTCCATTCCTTTTCTAAAATCACTTCTTTCTGTTTTTGCAGTAAGAAATATGAAAGGGATGTACTGCGTGTCGGGATTCTTACGTAACAGATGTAATACGCCATAACCATCCAGCTCGGGCATCATAATATCGCACACAATTACCGATGGCTTCTCTCGTACCGCAACTTCAACTCCCCTCCTGCCATTTTCGGCAGTAAAGGTTTTATAGCCGGCAAGTTCAAGGATCTCCGCAGTATTTTCTCTGATATCATTGTTATCATCAATTACCAGAATAGTTTTGCTCATTTGTTTCAGGTTTTACAGGTATTTTAAAAGTTATTTTTGTTCCTTTTCCAATAGCGCTCTCCAATTGCACCTCGCCCTGCAGCAGATCTAAATAGCGTTTCACAATATGGAGTCCAAGGCCGGTACCCTGAATATTGATCACATTATTACCGCGGAAAAAAGAAGTGAACAGGTGTTGCTGGTCTTCAATTGAAATCCCAATGCCTTCATCTGTTACCGACACTTCTGCAAAATCATCATCGATCTTACTTTTCACATAAATTTTTCCGGATTCATTTGAGAATTTTATGGCATTGGAAACCAAATTTATCACAATGTTCCTGATCATCTTTTTATCACTGGTCATTGTTTCCACGCCGCTATGCTCATAATCAATATGCTGGTTCTGCCTGGCGAGGCCGCTCATTTCTTCAACAATATCCTGCAGTATTTCTTTCAGGTTTAATAGATTGAAGGAAGTGCCTACTTTTCCTTCGTCCAGCTTACCCAATGATAGAAAATCTTCCAACAGATCATTCAGGTGTTTTACCGAACCTTTGATCTTATCGATATGCCTGTTCCGTTTTTCCTGCTCTTCAGTTTTAGTGTATTTTGCAAGAAGAGATGCAGATGACAACACCGTACTTAAAGGTGTTCTGAATTCATGGGAGGCCATGGAAACAAACCGGCTTTTGATCTCATTCAATTGCCTTTCCTTGTCAAGCGCCTCACTTAATTCCAACTGCGACTGCTCCAGTCTCTGCAGGGCTTCTTTTAGTATGGTGGTTCTTTCCTCAACTTTTGCTTCCAGTTCAGCGTTCAGTTTCCTCATTTCTGATGTCACTCTTTCCAGCTGCTCCTGCTGCTTCAGCATGCTTTTTTCTATTTCCTTGCGGTGCGTTATATCTACAATAAAAGCGATCACATACCTTTCCCCGTTTTGAATATAGGTACTCAGACTCACTTCCAGCGGGATGTGCTGGCCATCTTTTTTTGCACCAAAAAGGTCACGACCGTGACCCATGACCCTGTTTTGAGGATGTTCAAAAAATTCATCTCTCAATTTTTCATGGCCCCGGCGATAATGCTGTGGCAGAAGTTTTTCAACAGCCTGTCCTTTTAATTCCTCTTCTGAATAGCCAAACATGCGGCAGGCAGAAGGGTTAACCAGTATGATCTCTCCCTCCTGGTTGGTTACTACAAAACCTTCCGTAGCATTCTCAAATAATGAAGTGATATGTGATTGTTCAAATTGGTGCATGTGATAATCTAACTTTCTGCTTTATCATTTCCAAAAAATTCAGAACTAACATCCAGTGCTGCAAACTTAATCATGTTTATAATTGCAGCAACGCCCTTTCCATTTCCATGGCCCTGGGGAACAGTATATTATGTTCCAGGTATGTATGCTGCGCCAGGTCCTGCTCAAGATCCTTCAGCCTGTGGTGGATCACCTGGCACCTGATGCAGGATGAAGCAGTTCCACTATAATCAGTGATATATTTCTGCAGCTCCTTAAGTATTTCATTAAGTTTGCGGTGGTCGGGCTCAATAGTATTAAGCGGCTTTCTTAAAGTCCGTACAAAGAGGCTACCATAAGTTTCCTTTCTTGTGTAAGCATTTTCAATTTGCCTCATGTAAGGAAAGATTATTTCTTCTTCCTGCCTGGTGTGATAAAATTTTGTTGATGCCATTTCATCAAAGATCATGGTTGCGCCTCCAGGTTCAGGAAAGTTCCCCTTATGGCATTCGTCCAGGGCTTTGAGGTCTGAAGCCAGTGCAGGTAAGGCGTTGTTGAGATAAGCGTGGTGAACGTTTATTATATAATCAATCAGAAAACCGATACTCCATTTTTCAAATTCAAGGTTGTTGGAAATACTGATGTTCCTGGTGGCTTTCCTGAGTTCCGCCATGATGGTATCGGCTTCCAGGTTATTTTTTAAGCAAACTTCAAACAGGGAGATATTATCATCCATGTAATATTTTATTCCATAACGGTGAAACACATCCGCAGTACGGTAATCCGCTTTTACTATATTACTTACCTTAGATGAAATATTGATCACGGGAATGTTCATAATGCAGGTATAATTTTTTTGAGGCTTTTTTGAGAGGAAAGGCTTAATAAAAATTCTCCGTTATGACCGTTGATCAGGTCATCAATTGTTGTAGACTCCATCAGGTGTTTCAATTCATTCCGGACGGTTACTATATGGTAATGTAAAGGGCATGGATTTTGCAAATTACATTCATTCAATTGCAAGGCGCAATTGCGGAAATGGGCATCGCCATCGGTAATCATCAGTACCCTGAAAATTGTAGTGGAAATGGTTTGTTCATTGACATAGAATCCACCACGGGGCCCCTTACCTGAACCAAGGATCCCCTGCTTTGCCAGGTTTTTCAATACTTTACTCATGAAAAAGCGGGGTACCGATAATAGTGATGCAATTTCATCCACATGTATCCTGGGTTTTTCATTCCGCAAAAAAACGATAACCAGAATACCCCGTAAAGCGTATCCGAAAGATTTTGAAAACATAAATGGCTTTAATTGAGGTCTTCAAAGCTATTCATCCAACTTCCGGTGAACCTGACCAATATCATTTAAATGGATGATGATGGTCACGGAGGAAAGCACCGGGCACGAATACTTTTGACCCATTAAAGACATTCAAGTCTTTTTTAACCATAAATCAGCATAACATGAAAAGAGCAATTTTAGCAACAGCTTTACTATTTACAACGGCTTTATTCGTAGTAAGCTGTTCCGATGGAGCAGACAACTCTGATGCCTCAACTCCAACAGAAACAGCAAACTCAACAGAAGATGATAATGAAGTTCATGGCACCATGGTCCAGCCAGGCGAAGTTGAGTTGACCACTCCCCTGAACCAGGAATGGGTTGCTGCCGGTAAGAGCATTTACGATTTGAAATGCCAGAGCTGTCATAAACTTAATGATGAGAAAGTGGTTGGCCCGGGTTGGAAAGGTGTTACCACTAGAAGGGAACCCCATTGGATCATGAATATGATCACCAATGTTGATATGATGCTGGAAAAAGATCCTGAAGCCCAAAAACTTCTGGAACAGTGTCTGGTTCGTATGCCAAACCAGAATATCAGTAAAGATGATGCCAGGCACATACTGGAATTCATGCGCAGTAATGATGGCGTTCAATAGATTTTTTTTATCCAATTAATAAATGCTCAAGTATATGACGTTTTCTTCCACCAGAGTCTTAGGTGCAGCCTTAATTTTAGCTGCAGCCGGAACAGTTTACAGCTGTAAACCAAAAACAGCACAGTCCGCAGCCGGTGGCGATGCCTCTAAAGCCTATATCGCCCCCGGTAAGTATGATGAATTCTATAATATTGTTTCAGGCGGTTTCAATGGCCAGATCGGTATTTACGGAATTCCCTCCGGCCGCCTTTTTAGAATCGTACCCGTATTTTCAGTGAGCCCCGAAAGTGGTTATGGTTATACCGAGGAAACCAAACCCATGCTGAATACTTCACATGGATTTGTTCCCTGGGACGACCAGCATCATATTGCTCTTTCTCAAACAAAAGGCGAGCATGATGGACGGTGGGCTTTTGCCAATGGTAACAACACACCCAGGCTGGCCCGCGTTGACCTTACCACTTTCCGCACAGCTGAAATTCTTGAAATTCCAAACAGTGCCGGTAACCACGCCTCTCCTTTCATTACAGAAAATTCAGAATACGTTGTTGCTGCAACCCGTTTCAGTGTTCCTCTTGACGACCAGAACCAGGATGTACCTATCAATACTTATAAACAGAATTTTAAAGGATCGATCAGTTTTGTTTCAGTAAACCCATCCTCGGGTGAAATGAACATTGCTTTCCAGATCCGCACCCCTGGTGTAAATTTCGATCTTTCCCGTGCGGGTAAGGGTAAATCGCATGGCTGGTTCTTCTTCAGTTGCTATAATTCAGAAAAGGCCAATACCTTATTGGAAGTAAATGCTTCTGCAAGGGATAAGGATTTCATTATGGCTGTTAACTGGAAGAAAGCAGAAGAATATGTAAAAGCAGGTAAAGCAAAAAAACAGGCTGTAAGGTATGCGCACAACGTATACGATGAAGCAACCCATTCTGCAACTTCTACCATCAAAACAGAAGTTTTAGTACTGGATCCGGCCGATTGTCCCGACATGCTTTATATGATCCCCTGTCCGAAATCACCGCACGGAACGGATACGGATCCTACGGGAGAATACATTGTAGCCTCAGGAAAACTGGCTGCAACCATTCCTGTATTTTCATTCACCAAATTCCAGCAGGCCATTGCCAACAAAACATTTGATGGCAATTATGATGGCATTCCTGTTATCAAGTACGAAGCAGCTTTGCATGGTGAAGTTGCCAAACCAGGTCTTGGTCCTTTGCACACGGAATTTGATGGAAACGGTAACGCCTATACATCCATGTTTGTGTCTTCAGAAATTGTAAAGTGGAGACTTAGTGACCTTAAGGTTCTTGACCGGGTACCCACTTATTATTCTATCGGACACCTGTCAGTTCCCGGTGGTCCAACAGCAAAACCACATGGTAAATACGTGATCGCATATAACAAGATCACCAAAGACCGTTACCTTCCAACAGGTCCTGAGCTTACCCAAAGTGCACAGCTCTATGATATCACCGGTGAAAAAATGAAACTCATTCTTGATTTCCCAACAACTGGTGAACCACACTATGCAGAAGCTATTCCGGCATCATTGCTGATGAAAAAACAAAAAAAGATCTATAAGATCGAGGAAAACGCCCATCCCTTTGTTGCCAAAGGTGAAGGCCAGATGAAAGTAGAACGCCGTGGCAACCAGGTGCATGTGTGGATGACAGCCATCCGCTCTCACCTTACACCAGATAATATTGAAGGTGTGAAAGTTGGAGATGAAGTGTATTTCCATGTTACCAATCTGGAACAGGACTGGGATGTTCCGCACGGATTTGCCATTAAGGGAGCACCTACGGCAGAAATGCTTGTCATGCCAGGTGAAACCCAAACACTGATGTTCAAACCACTGAAACCAGGTATGTATCCTTTCTATTGCACTGACTTCTGTTCAGCATTGCACCAGGAAATGTCGGGTTACCTAAGGGTATCTCCTGCAGGCAGTAATGTTCCACTGTTATTCAGTACCGGAACCAACCAGCCTGCTGCTACAACCAATACTACAAAACCGTCAGGTCAGGCTACTGATTCTGTACGTTAATAATCCGCAGTTCCCTTGAAAAAGGGAACTGCTTTCAATCAAACTAACTGTTATATGAAAAAGATTTTTTCCATGGTATTCGCCATCATGAGCATTACATTTATTTCCTGCTCAAATGAACAGGGGAGCCATACTGAAACAAATGCAGGCATAACCCATCAGGGTGGTCAGGATGCAGTGATAGATGATGAATCTCAAAAGGATGTTGTAAAAGTGGCTGCTGGCTCAAATGATCATACCACCCTGGTGGCTGCAGTGAAACAGGCAGAACTGGTAGATGATCTTTCCAATGCAGGTCCCTTTACTGTATTTGCACCCACCAATGCCGCTTTTGATAAAGTACCAAAAGAAACTTTAGACGCGCTGATGAATGATGAAAACAAATCCGGCCTGCAAAATATTCTCCAGTATCATGTATATGTAGGTGTATTAAAGCCGGAGTATATGCAGGATGGCCAAACCTTTAACCAGGTGAATGGAGAAAATGTAACGATCAAAAAAAATGGTGACAGGATAACCGTGAATGGAGCAAATATTATGGCCTCCATTCCAGCATCAAATGGTATTATCCATGTAATTGATGCAGTACTGTTACCTCCACAGAAATAACTGACCGAGGTTTCATTGTACAATTTGTTCCGGGGCCGCTCGGGGTCCCGGAATTTTTTTTAAAGAAGATCACTATGAAAAAAATGAGCACGATTTCCAGGATCATCATTGCTATTGCATCCCTTAGCCTGATTGTAACTTATTTTGTACCGGTCTGGTTCATTTACCTGATAGCACCGCAATATCCCGAAGGTTTAACCATGTACATATGGCTTGATAAGCTTTCCGGACAGGTTGAGATCATAAACGGATTGAATCACTACATCGGCATGAAGCATATCAATGCAGACATGTTCCCTGAATTTAATTTCCTCATTTACATAGTGGGCTTTTTTATCCTGTATGGATTGGCGATTGCCATTACCGGAAGCAGAAAACTGCTTTTTTCCTACCTCATTGTCATAGTTCTCTTTGCCGTTGCTGCCCTTGTTGATTTTTATATGTGGGGTTATAAATATGGTCATGAGCTCGACCCTACGGCTCCCATCCAGGTACCCGGCCTTTCTTATCAGCCCCCTGTGATCGGACATAAAGAATTGCTGAACTTTGATGCCTTTTCCTATCCCGATACCGGTGGCTGGTTCATCATTGTATCGAGCATCCTGTTCTTCGTGATCTGGTTCTATGAATGGCGCAAAAACAGGAAAACTAAAAAAACTACAGATTCACAAATGAAAACTTCAAAGATCGTTACCAGTGTTGCCGCATCTGTGATCCTCATCAGTTGTAACCCCAAACCCGAACCCATAAAATATGGTACAGATAATTGCACCGAATGTAAGATGACCATTATGGATGCCAGATTCGGGGGTGAGATCGTTTCCAAAAAAGGTAAGATCTTTAAGTTTGATGATGCACATTGCATGGCTGCTTTTATGGAAAAGCGGGGAATTGAATTGAAGAACATCCATAAAACCTTATTGAGCGATTATAATAAAAAAGATAATTTCCTGAATGTGGATACTGCAATATTTGTATTAAGCAGTAAGCTTAAAAGTCCAATGGGAAGTAATGCTGCCGCTTTTGCCTCTAAAGCAGAAGCAGAGCACAAAGCCAGTGAAACAGATGGCAAAGTAACAGACTGGGCTACCCTTTTTAATATCATCAAATAATCACTGAAAGAAATTGAAAGTTCTTCTGATCATACTGGCTATTTCCATTTCCATCCCTTCCCTGGCGCATACCATTGTTGTGGGAAAGAACCAGGTGATCAATACTTTGAAAAAAGGAATTGAGCTTGCCGGCAATGGAGATACCATCCTCTTGCAAAAAGGAACTTACCGGGAAGGAAATATTGTTTTATCCAAACCGGTGCACCTGATAGGGGTAGACTATCCCGTGATTGATGGGGAAGACAAATTCGAGATCCTCACCATCAGTGGTGAAAGGATCGTAATAAGAGGAATACATTTCAGCCGGTCGGGCTATTCTTCGATGAATGACTACGCTGCTGTAAAAGTAATTGACGCGAAGTATGTTGTTATTGAAAACAACATCATATCAGATTCTTATTTTGCCATTCATGTAGCCAACTCCAGCCACTCCATCATCAGTAATAACAATATCAACAGCAAGGCTAACAAATCGGAACACACATCGGGAAATGGAGTGCACCTGTGGAAGTGCAATAATATGGTTGTTGAGGATAACGAGATCTCAGGACACCGCGATGGTATTTATTTTGAATTTGTAACCCATTCCTTCATATCCCGTAATATCAGTACAAAAAATATCAGGTATGGCCTGCATTTTATGTTTTCCAACAATGACACGTACATGGAAAATACATTTAGTGAGAACGGGGCCGGTGTTGCGGTGATGTATTCCAATAAAGTACTGATGATGAAAAATAATTTCGACAGGAACTGGGGAGCCAGTTCATATGGCATCCTGTTGAAAGAGATCTCAGACAGCCGCATTATACACAATTATTTTTTTCAGAATACGGTTGCCATATTAATGGAAGGAAGCAACAGGATCAACATTGGAATGAATCAATTCCATTCCAATGGATGGAGCCTGAGAATGCAGGCGAGCTGCAGCGAAAGCCAGGTTCATCACAACAATTTCCAGGGCAACACATTTGACATTGCCACCAATGGCTCGCTCACGCTGAATAGTTTTTATAATAATTACTGGGATAAATATGAAGGATATGACATTGACCGGAACGGGCTGGGCGATATTCCTTATCACCCGGTAAGTTTATATTCAATGATCATTGAACAAAATCCTAATTCCGTACTGATACTAAGAAGTTTTATGGTAACGCTGCTGGATAAGGCGGAAAAAGCCATCCCAAGCCTTACACCGGAAAACCTTGCTGATGAGAAACCACTCATGAAACCATTATCATTATGATCAGGATAGAAAACATAAATAAGAGATTCAAAAAACTGCAGGCATTGAATAATATCAATGCGGAAATGAAGAAAGGCCAGGTGATATCACTGATAGGGCCTAACGGTTCAGGTAAAACAACGCTGATCAAATCCATACTGGGACTGGTTAAACCAGATAGCGGAAAGATCTGGTTTCATGACACGCTGATAGATGAAGGTGTTGCCTACAAAAAACATATAGGCTATATGCCGCAAATTGGCCGGTATCCCGATAATATGAAGATCGGCCAGCTGTTCAGCATGATCAAAAATATCCGGGAGGATGAAAAGAAGCTGGATGAAGAACTATATTTCAAGTTCAGGCTGGATACCATCCTGGATAAATCCATGAGGAGTTTATCCGGAGGAACCAGACAAAAAGTAAGTGCCGCGCTTGCGTTTTTATTTGATGCCGGTGTTCTGATCCTCGATGAACCCACGGCAGGACTTGATCCCCTGTCGGCTGAGATCTTAAAAGAAAAGATCCTTTTTGAAAAGCAAAAAGGAAAACTCATACTCATTACTTCACACGTATTAAGTGACCTGGAAGAGCTGACCACTGATGTATTGTATATGCATGAGGGTAAAATAATATTCTACAGAACGCTAAAGGATATCCAGATAGAAACGGGTGAGGAAAAATTAAGCAAGGCCATTGCCTGGCTTATGAAACACAGCCTGCATAAAAAAGATGTGAGCTATTTAAAGATTGCCAAATAAAACACCATGCTCAAGCTATCCAAATATGTTCTTTACGACATCCTGCGAAACAGGATCATGATCGCTTATTCGCTTTTCCTTTTTCTTATATCCATGAGCCTTTTCCAGATGGAAGAGAACAGCAGCAAGGCTGTACTGAGCCTGCTGAACATTGTTTTGATCGTAATTCCTTTGGTAAGCATGGTATTCTCAACCATTCACTGGTATAATTCCTACGAATTCATTGAACTGATGCTTACACAGCCGCAAAGCCGGAAAAAGGTTATCCTCAGCGAATACCTGGGTATTGCATCTTCTCTTGTAATGGCATTTTTCATTGGCGTTGGGATACCCGTTTTAATTTATGAATTCAACAATACAGGGCTGAGCCTTATCCTGGTGGGTTCTTTGCTCACCATGTGCTTTACTTCTTTTGCTTTCCTGGCTTCAGTAAAATCAAAGGACAAAGCAAGAGGTATTGGCGCTGCGCTGTTGCTTTGGTTTTATTTCGCGCTGATCTATGATGGGCTGATCATGCTGGTGCTTTTTGCATTTGCCGATTATCCAATGGAAAAAATTATCATGTTCCTGCTCACACTTAACCCTGTTGACCTGGGACGTGTGTTTATTATGCTGCAGCTTGACATCAGCGCGCTGATGGGCGCCTCGGGGGCCATTGTAAAAAACTTCTTTGAAAGCAGCAGCGGCATATTACTTACACTTGGTATCATGATATTATGGATAATAGCCCCACTACTTCTGGCCATCAGGTCGTTCAATAAAAAAGATCTCTGAGCAGGATACTATTTTCAAATTGATCAATCTTGCCCCGCCTGATCATACGCAAGCAAAGTGCCTGAAACCTCCCCTGGTGAAAAACATCAGTGATATTATGCAGGTATGAAGTTCTAATGGAGCCGTTGCCCGGAATATTTCATTGAACTTATCATAGTCAGGATAGCCACCGGAAAAAGCAAACTAAAGAACCAGATCAATTCATTGAAATAAGGAAGCGGCAGCATGAACAGGCTTCCTGTTGCCTGCGCAACCAATAACACTTCAGTAGTGATAAATGCTACCAGGAATATTTTCATCCCTCTTTTAGATGACAGACTATTACTCAGTGTTTCAGTAAAAACAAACAGACTTACAAACCCCAATAGTATAAGGTGCAGATAGGCGATTATATAATTTTTATATTGATACGCCATTCCGGCTACTAATGGAATGGCACTGAATACCTGTAAAATATTCTTTAGTATAAACGCTGCCATGATCACCTTCAGTAAGGAAGATAACTTCACAATCTTCATTTGAACCCTGAGGTCCTTTAACAGGAAAAACAAACCAGCCAGTTGCAAAAGCGCGGCTGCACCGCCAATAATATTGAAAATGATGGAGGGCTGGTTCCACAATACCGATAAAAAATAAGTGGGAATAACGGACAAGCTAAAAAATAAAAAACTTTTTCCACCGTATGGAACCGGTCGCCTTCTTTCGAGGGATTTGTACATAAAAGCAAGTATGGCAAATACAAAGAACCCGTTAATCTGAAAGTGCAGATAAAAATATATTGAATTAAAATACAAGGCACTACCCTGCAGGCCCATGGCAATAAGCGGTCCGGTTGCAAATGGCCCGATCGCGGACAGGGCCAGGAAAAATAAGCCGGCTTTGAGAAACCGCTCAGAAACCGTGAGGTTTTTTCCAGGCAGGCTTTTGTAAACCATGAATACCAGGTAAAAGCATCCGGCAACAGAAAGCGTTGAAAAAATAATACTTAAGGGTTTGTATCCCATAAAAGGAAAGCTGGCCAGCATACCATAGGAAGAAGCAAGCAGGATGACCATGATATTCCGCCAGTGCCGGTATCCAGTCTGAGTTTTGACAGAAGGAAATTTCCTGGTGATCAACAATACAAGTACCGGCATCAGCCATCCTCCAAAGGCAAAGTGAGAATGTGCATGTAGAACGTTTTTAAAGGCAAGGGGAAAATGATCCATGAAAGGATAAGACCTTAATAATGTTCCAAGCAATGAAACCACTAAAAGATTAAAGAACGACGTATAAAGCAGGAGCATATCGAGCTTCCTGAACTTTTTCAGGTGCGGACAGAGGTTTGGAGCAGAAACGGCTTCCCTTTGTTTTTCTGCAATTAAATGCATCGTACAAAAATGTAAATAAATTAATAAGATCCGGGTTTCGCACGTCAATAAAAAATATGATAAAGATCATATTTCATCTTTATTATCATCAAGCCCTGGCAGCGCTCCGGCTGATAGTTTTGTGCAGCCAAAATTGAAACAATGGAAACAATCGATCCCATTAAAATCATCTCCATACAGCAGGTTGACAACGCTGAAGAGGAATTTGACCGCAACTTCAAACCAAGAGGTGCCATAGCATTTTTTATTCTGTTTGCTCTTTTAGGAGCCCTTATCTGGTACGGTATCTATTACATCATGCTATCAAGAGCCTAAATACTTCATTATGATTATTGACAAATTTGAAAAACGGGTGATCATCATCACCGGGTGTTTAATGTCCTTATTCATTTTTTCCATGTTGTATGGAAGAAGTAAATACAACGACCTGCCTGAATGCCTGCCTTATGATAAAGCATACACAGAGCCAAAGGTGACACAACTGGATGAAAAGACCTACCAGGTTTTTGCGGTGGCATCCATGTGGCAATTCCAGCCTTCGCAGATCTATATTCCAGCTGGCAGCGAAGTAGATTTTTTTCTTACTTCAAAAGATGTGGTGCATGGGTTCAATATCGCAGAAAAAAATGTGAACCTGATGGCGATCTATGGAAACATCAATAAATCAACTGTAAAGTTTGACAAACCCGGTGTGTACAAGATCACCTGTCACGAATATTGCGGAGTAGGCCATCAGAATATGCAGGCTGAAGTGATCGTAAATCATCCACCTGCAAAAAAATAATACACATACAATAACAGGATATTTATGCAATTATCAAAATCGCTAAAGAGGTTGATCTATTGGGAGCTGGGCATTCCACTGGCTCTTTTATCCATTGGCATTTACCATGGACTGATGCAGGTGATTTACAGGGCCGGCGTGCTGAATGACGCTTCATTTGCCAAACTGGATTATTACCAGGGACTCACCTTACATGGTGTGATCAATGCAGTGGTATTGACCTCTTTTTTTGCAGTAGCTTTTGGACATGCCATCATGGCTTTCTTCCTTAAAAAAGAACCCAACAAAAAAATTGGATGGATCAGTTTCTGGATGATGACCATTGGAACAGCTTTAGCTGCATGGGCCATGCTTGCAGGGAAAGCTTCAGTGCTGTATACGTTCTATCCTCCGCTAAAAGGTCATCCCCTGTTTTATCTTGGCGCGGCCCTCCTGCTTATTGGTTCCTGGGTTCCCTTGTTTAACTGGGCTGGCATGTATGTGCAATGGAAGAAAGAAAATCCAAATACAAAAACACCACTGCCCGTTCTTGGCAACCTGGTGAACTTCACTATCTGGTTTGTATGTACCCTGGCCGTTGCATATGAAGTATTGGTTTTATTGCTGCCATGGGCCATGGGCTGGAAACCCACAGTGAATGTAACATTAGCCCGTACCCTTTTCTGGTTCTTTGGACATGCATTGGTTTATTTCTGGCTCCTGCCTGCTTACATTATGTTTTACAGTTTCCTTCCCAAACTGGCCGGCGGAAAATTATTTTCTGACACGGCAGGACGCATTGCTTTATTTGGATTCCTTTTACTGTCGGTTCCCATAGGCGTCCATCACCAGTTTGCCGATCCTTCTATTACCAAAGGAGTAAAGTTCTTTCAAAGCTTTCTTACGGCTGCCGTTGCTATTCCAAGTTTCATAACTGCTTTCACCATTGCTGCCTCCCTGGAATACGCCGGAAGAAAAAGAGGAGCAAAATCATTGCTCGGATTTTTCAGCCGCCTGCCTTACTTCGATCCTAAAAATTTTTTATTTGCCTATCTGATTTGCGGCCTGATCATTTTCATTTTCGGAGGACTTACCGGCATAGTAAACTCGTCAAGTGTTTTGAACAATGTAATACATAACACTTCCTGGCTGCCCGGACATTTTCATATGACCGTTGCCGGACCTGTTTTTCTGGGCATTATTGGAATGAGCCTGTATATGTACACAAAGATGTCCGGCAAAAAGATCATCATGCCCGGTGTGGTGGTGATCATTCCTTACTTATGGACTATCGGGATCCTGATCTTCAGCACCGGACTTTCATGGGGTGGCTTACTGGGTGAACCAAGAAGAACTAACCTGGGCATGACCTATCTGAATCCCAAACATGAATTGTTCACACCTGAATGGGTTCCAACAACCCTGCTCGGTTTAACCGGCGGCATCATCATGTTCCTTGCCGGCATGTTGTTCCTGGTGGTATTTTTTGGTACCATGTTCAGGAAGCAAAGCGAGGAAGCCCGGCTCGAATTCCCGGTTAGTGAAACACTTCATAATGAAAAGCGGATACCGCTGTTTGATTCCTTCAGGCCATGGCTGGTTACTATGGCTGTCATACTGGTGATCTCATATGTTCCCGCATTTCTGGATGCAACAAAAAATCCAGGTCCGGGTGCGCCACGATTTACACCCGACAACCCGGTACCTGTTGAGAATAAGATCAGGATCGTAAATGAACAGGGCAATGAACAATAGCCGGTGGACAATAGCTTATGGCCGATGGTGTAAAGGGTATGGCGTATGGCTTTTTGTGGTTGCGGTTATGATAGTTCCTTTCACCGCGTTTGGAATAGTAAAATGGTATGAACAAAATTTTACGCAGCTACCTGTGCTGGGTCCACCCAAACATACCATTGCAGATTTCAATATGAAGAACCAGTACGGTGCCACTATGTCTTCCATTGCCTGGGAAAACAAAATTGTTATAGCTGATTTCTTTTTCACCCATTGTCCGGTTGTATGTCCGAAAATGACAAGAAGCCTCAAAAAAGTTCAGCAACAATTTGCCGGAGAAAAAGAATTACTGATCACATCTTTTACAGTTGATCCATTGCGGGATAGTATTGCACAGCTCAGCTCTTATGCCATAAAAATGGACATAAGGGACAACTGGCTTTTATTAACGGGTGAAAAAAAGGAGATCTATAAACTGGCCCGTAAAAGTTTCCTGGTTGTAGCTACAGATGGTGATGGAGGACCGGATGATTTTATCCATAGCGAGCTATTGGTTTTACTGGATAAGCAGAAAAGGATCAGGGGATATTATAACGGAACCGATGGTGAAGATGTAGACAAGCTTATACTGGATGTGCGAAGGTTGCAAAGAGAATACTGATCATGATTAAAATCATATTAAGGACTGTTCCAGATAAGGAAATCACCCTCCAATAATTTACAGCTTTGCTTAGCAAACAACCCAGGTGAAACATGAAAATACAATTGACTCTTATATCCATAAGCATACTTCTTACCTCTGTATTATGGGCAGCACCTCCTGTTGAAGAAGGAAAAACAATTTTTACTTCCAGGTGCGCAAGTTGCCATAATGTAAATAAGATCCTTACCGGGCCGGCACTGGCAGGTGTGCATGACCGCAGGTCAATGGACTGGATCATTTCATTTGTGAAGTCTTCCCAAACGATGGTGAAATCAGGAGATAAGGATGCTGTAGCATTATTTGAACAATTCAACAAAATACCAATGCCCGACCATTCGGATCTGTCCGATGAAAACATAAAAAGCATTGTAGAATTCATAAAGGCCGAAGGAAAAACCGCCGCAACGGAAACCGTTCCCTTTGCAAGACCATCTAAAATCAGACCTGCCTATGTACCGCTAACCACTACAGACTATATGTATTTCATAGCATTGCTGGGGGCTATCCTGTTACTGATAGGAAGCTTACTATTCGCAGTCAGGGTAAGTGAATATAAACGCAATCATAGCAGTTCATAATCTTTGGTTTTCGTTTTCGTTTCAAAAATGCCCTGCTTTTGCAGGGTGTTTTTTTGTATTAAACCAAAGCAAAGAAGAAAAGGAAGTGAACATTCCTGATTCACAATTCAGAATGATGATCATTATCATCAGGTGTATTGAGTTTTATTAGAAAGAAACATCAACTGCAGGTTTAGATTTGTGTGATAGAACAATATCTCATGTTTCTATTTTCATATTAAGGGTGTAACCGGGTTTGTCAAAATCCGGTTTTTTTCTACAAATATTACTTTTCTCGTAGTGATCGTTAATGAACGAAGCCCTGCATCTGCAGGGTTTCCTTTTTTAACAGGCGGAGGAATCCAAAATTCAAAAGCATACCCTTATGAAGAAAGGGTCAAAAGTTAAAATAATTGCCAGTCATGGGAAGCCGAAACAAATTTTTAATGCTGCGGCCTGTTTTGCTATTTTTGTTATGAATGAGAACATGGATCGTACTTTTTTTTATGATGATCAGTGTGGCGGGCTTCATTCCCTGCTTCCAGGCTGACGATTGTTGTACCGAAGGCGCGGGTCAGCATCAAAACAAAGATGAAGAAGGAGCCTGTTCTCCATTTATGACTTGTGGCAACTGTTCCGGTTTTACGGACACGGCCAGTAATTTTGACCTGGCCTTTATTCCCGGGATCCTACAGATCCATCATCCCGGAAATTTTTCATTCATTTTCTCCAATTACAAAGCTTCATTATTGCAACCTCCGGGAACAGGTCTTAGCTAATTAAGACGAACTGGTTTTTATCAATCAAAATATTTATGAAGCATATATTGTCATTTTGCATTGCAGTATTTTTTGCAATGATAGCCCATGCACAACACAACCTTGGCATATCCGTACGAAGCAGCATCGGTAACACCCCATTGCCCGGTGCCAGTGTTACCCTGCTTCCTGTTAATAAAACCATGATCTCGGATAGTGCAGGTACCGTAACTTTTATGGAAATCCCTCCGGGTAATTATATCATACAGGTTACCTATGTAGGCATGGAAGAAAAGGAAGTCAGTGTATCCGTACCACAAACAGGATCGACACCCTTACTCATTTTAATGGAATCCCACGAAGAACATGATGAAGAAGAAGTGGTGGTAACCGCCACACGTATCTCCAGAACCATAGCCAATATTCCAACCAGGGTTGAAGTGATCTCCGGTGAAGAACTGACAGAAAAAGGGAACATGAAGCCGGGAGAGATCAGGATGTTACTAAGTGAAAGCACCGGCATCCAGGTGCAACAAACCTCTGCCACCTCATTCAATGCAGGCATCAGGATACAGGGCCTTGATGGACGGTATACACAAATACTTCGTGACGGATATCCTTTGTATGCAGGTTTTTCCGGCGGACTTTCCATTATGCAGATCGCGCCGCTGGACCTGAAACAGGTTGAGGTGATCAAGGGTTCCGCTTCTACACTTTATGGTGGAGGAGCCATTGCCGGCCTGGTAAATCTTGTTTCAAAAACGCCGGTTGATAAACGCGAATTGAGTTTCATTGCCAATGGAACATCAGCGGGTGGACTTGACCTCAGTGGATTTTACAGTCAGCGATTCCATAAAACAGGCCTAACTGTTTATGCTGCCCGCAACAGCAATGCAGCCTACGATCCTGCAGGTATTGGCCTTACTGCTATTCCTGAATTTGAACGGTACACCATCCACCCAAGGCTATTTATTTATGGTAATAAAACCACCATGGATCTTGGATTCAGTTATATCACCGAAGACCGTGTGGGAGGAAGTGTTGAATATATCAAAAATGGCGGCAGTGGTTTTTTTGAAAAGAATAATACCGACAGGCTCACTACGCAATTAGGAATCACACACAGGATCAAT
>CAMPIQ010000041.1 GCA_946886475.1 uncultured Chitinophagales bacterium
TCAAGACTCACACCTGCATTATCTCGCTACATTCACCGCTCTCTTCTCTCTAATAACGGTAACCTTGATCTGGCCCGGATAGGTCATTTCGGTCTGGATCTTCTGGGCTATTTCAAAAGAAAGTTTCTCGCTATCCTGGTCGGTAACCCTGTCTGCTTCCACAATTACCCTTAATTCACGGCCGGCCTGTATGGCATAGGCTTTTTCCACTCCATTATAGCTCTGGGCAAGGTTTTCCAGCTCTTTAATCCTTTGAAGGTATTGCTGCATGATTTCCCTGCGCGCTCCAGGCCTTGCACCGCTAATGGCATCGCAGGCCTGCACAATGGGAGAGATCACATATTGCATTTCCATTTCATCGTGGTGGGCACCTATTGCATTTACGATAGCAGGATTCTCACCGTATTTTTCAGCCAGTTTGGCTCCGAGTAAAGCGTGGCTCAATTCTGTTTCCTCATCAGGTACCTTACCAATATCGTGAAGAAGCCCAGCTCTTTTTGCCAGCTTGGGGTTCAGGCCAAGTTCAGCAGCCATTACACCACAAAGGTTGGCAACCTCACGGCTATGCATCAATAAATTCTGTCCATAGGAGGAACGGAAACGCATTTTACCCACTATTCTAACCAGTTCTTTATGCAATCCATGAATGCCCAGTTCAATTACGGTTCTTTCACCAATTTCCATTACCTGTTCTTCAAGCTGTCTGCGT
The DNA here is from genome assembly GCA_946886475.1 of uncultured Chitinophagales bacterium. The sequence goes on from CAMPIQ010000041.1 coordinate 710, forward strand.
GTTTTATCAACCACTTCCTCAATTCTTGCCGGGTGTATCCTTCCGTCGGTAACAAGTCTTTGAAGACTTAATCTTGCGATCTCTCTTCTGAGCGGGTCAAAACAGGAGAGAATAATAGCTTCAGGCGTATCGTCTACAATCAGATCAACACCGGTTGCCGCCTCAATGGCACGGATATTCCGGCCTTCCCTTCCAATGATCTGGCCTTTGATCTCATCACTTTCAAGATTAAACACAGTTATGGCATTCTCAATGGCCTGTTCCGCAGCAGTACGCTGAATGGATTGGATAATGATCTTCCTGGCTTCTTTATTGGCCTTTTGTTTGGCATCATCAATGATCTCCTGTTGTATGCCAATGGCTCTTGACTGGGCTTCCTGTTTCAGGCTTTCTACCAGCTGGGATTTGGCTTCTTCTGCAGTGAGACCGGAAATTTTTTCAAGACGCCTGGTATGTTCTTCCTGGTGTTTTTCCAGTTCTGCCTGTTTGAGGTTTACAACTTCAATCTGGCGGTTCAGGTTTTGTTTGATGGCTTCGTTTTCCTTGATCTGCCTTTCAAGCTGTTCTGTTTTTTGGTTTATTCCCTGTTCTTTTTGCCTGATACGGTTTTCGCCTTCACCCATTTTCCGGTTTCTATCAAGGATCTCTCTGTCATGTTCAGCTTTTAACTGAACAAACCTTTCTTTAGCCTCAAGCTCTTTTTCCTTACGGATGGTTTCGGCTCTTAATCCGGCTTCTCTAATGAGGGATTGTGCTTGTGATTCTGCTTCTTCAACTCTTTTACGGGTATCTTTGGCAAAGATAAATTTACCCGCTATGATGCCCGCTACCAGGGCAATGATGGCTATGATGATAGTAATTATGTTGGGGTCCATTTCTCAGGGGTTTAAAAATTTGTTTTTTGATATTGATGAACTGTTTTGTCATTACAGCTATTGGGCTAGGTGGCGAAGATACAAAACCGGCACTATTTAAGAATAACTGATGAGTGGCAACCCGTTATAAACCATTTTAAGTAAACTTGCAATATAAAATTTTTGATAATGAAGAAGTTACTGTTCCTATTGCTCCTTCCGGCAGCATCCTTCGCACAAAAGGCCAATAAAGAATTCAAGTTGAAAGGTGAATTCAAATTGCTGAAGCCTGTTGAAATGATCTACCTGAGTTATTACAACGGGGAAGAACGCCGTATTGATAGCATTCCATATACTTCCGGTGAATTTAAATTTGAAGGAATGATCGCCGAGCCGGTACTGGCTTCGCTTGTTGTAAGGTATGCATTGCAGCCTGATGATGAAAGGGCAAAAAGAGAATCGCAGCCTATATTCCTGGAACCCACTAAAATGGAAGTGGTAGCAAAAGATTCTTTGAAGGTGATATCTGTTAAAGGATCTGATAGTCATGTTGATTACGTGATGCTTAACGAAAGGTTGAAGCCTTATAATGAAAAGCTGAATAAATTGTATGAAGAATATTCAAAACAATCGAAAGCGGGTGACCAGACCGCAATGGAAAAAATAGTCACCTCGATCCGCGAGCTCCAAAAGAAAATTGAGGAAGATGTGTATAAAACATTTGCGCAGTCGCACCCCAATTCTCCAATTGGCTTATATGCATTGAAACAATATGCAGGTTATGATATTGATGCCGAAAAGGTTGATCCTTTGTTTCAGGCCCTCTCAGCCTCTGTTAAGGAATTACCTTCCGCCATTGCCTTGAAAGAACAAATGGTGATTGCCAAGAAAACTGCCATTGGCCAGCCTGCCATGGAGTTTACACAAAACGACCCCTCTGGTAATCCTGTATCTCTTTCTTCTTTCAGGGGTAAATATGTACTGGTTGATTTCTGGGCAAGCTGGTGCGGACCCTGTCGCCGTGAAAATCCAAACGTGGTAAAGGCATTCCAGACGTATAAGGACAAAAACTTTACAGTGCTGGGCGTTTCGCTTGACCGTCCTGAAGGAAAAGAAAAATGGCTGGAAGCCATCGAAAAAGATAATCTCACCTGGACGCAGGTAAGCGATCTGCAGTATTTTGATAATGCAGTGGCCAAACAATATGGCATCCGCGCCATACCTCAAAACATCTTAATAGATCCGGAAGGAATAATTGTAGCCCGAAACCTGAGGGGAGAAGAGCTGACCAAAAAATTGGGCGAACTGGTGAAATAAATTTTAAAAAACCAACAGGCAGTGAAACATATTTTATGAGCTGCTGATGCCGGGAAAGATAGTTGTTAAATGAATTGTATAGAACAGGTTCATGACCATGAGGATGGTTAAAAAGGAATCAGTATATAATTTGTTTACCGGCTTATTTTTCCCGGTTTTTTTTGAAGTCTTATGGTTGGCAAAGCTGTTGCGCACCTTCCTACAGAGCAATGGGTGTAAACGGGATATGAATCAATTTTTATTTCTCTTCCGCTCCAAGTGCTCCATCAATCATTTTTTCCAGCGTATGTAACCGGCTGCTTACATTATCCAGATTCACCTGATTGGAAATATTTGCATTTTGTTCAGTAGCAAACCAAACAAGCACCATGGCTATATAGTCCTGCATATCCTTTCCGGCGAAGTTGGTTTTGAATTCAAGTAATTTGTCATTAATGGTCTTTGAGGTTTTGCGCACCACTTCTTCATCTTTTGGATTGATGCGAATACGGTAGGTGCGGTCGCCAATAACGATATTCAGTGGAATGAGTTCAGCGTCGTTCATGTTCTTATGATTTAAACCGTGACCGGACTATGTACTGGATTTATTACATGTAAAAAAAGAATTTAGACCATGCTCCACAGTTGATGCAATATTCACTGTTGTCACTGGCTTAAAAAAGCAATACACTTATCAACTTCCCTGATGTATTGATTGATTTTTTTCTCAAACTCTTTTTTATCCTGATCGTTCATTTCTCCCGAAGAGATCTTCAGGATGCTGATCTGTTGCTGAAATTCATCAATGCGATTCTTTGTTTCCGATTCTTTTTTATGGGCTTCATTCAATTCCTGCTTTAAACGTTCGTTTTCTTTTTGCAGGCGGAGGTGCTGCCTGAGTAAAAGCTGGATCTTATCATTTAAAGAATTGAATTGCTGGTCTACCGTCATTGCTTTCTTATTTCGGCATTAAGCTCTTTCTCTAAGGTAATCATGATCTTGTTTATCCACGCATCAATTTCTTTATCGGTCAGCGTTTTATCTTCATCCCTGAAGGTGAGATTGATAGCCATTGATTTTTTTCCGGCTCCAAGCTTCTCACTTTCAAAAACATCAAAGAGCTTTATGTGCTGCAATTTATTTAGTTTAAGCTTCCCAATCTTTTCCTCAATCTCCCCATATTTCATTGCCCCTGGCACCACCATGGCGAGGTCTCTTTCAACTGAAGGGAACTTTGATATTTCTTTGAACTGAACCTGCCTGCCTGTATGATTAAGAATTGCATCCCAATAGAAATTCACGAAGTATACCGGTTGTTTGATATCAAATTTCGCCGCAATCACCGGATTTACGCTCCCCAGTTCAACCAATCTTTCTCCATTGAGTTCCATCAAAACAGCATTGCTCATTTCAGAAACAGAACCCGGTGTAAATGCAGGACGAATACCCATATTGGTTAGCAAAGCCTCTGCAATTCCTTTGGAATAATAAATATCAGCAGGTTGATGCTTCGATTTCCAGTGATTGCCTGTTGTTTTTCCTGTTATATATAAACATAAATGCCGGGTTTCCAAATATTGTCCAATTGCCGATGTTGAATAGGTTTTGCCGAATTCAAAAAATTTCAGGTCCTGGTTTTTGCGGTTGATATTGAATGACAAAACCTCCATCGCCGTATGTATCATGGATGGCCGCATAATGTCAAGTTCCCTGCTTAGATTATTGAGCAGTTTAACAGCGGTCTGCATTTCAGCATCGCTGAAATAGGCTGAATTGGTGATTGAGTTGGTTAATATTTCTGAAAATCCAATACCGGTTAAAATATTTGAGATTTTTTCTTTCATCCATTCTGCCTTATAATTCGCTTCAATGGAAGGGGAGATGCTGATGGTTGTGGGTATCTCAATATTATCCAGTCCGTCAATCCTTAATATTTCTTCAACAATATCTGCAGGTATGGAAATGTCGGGCTTATGATAAGGAACCTCAGTGATAATGGAATCCATTCCTTCCCGAACCACAGTAAATCCAAGGCTTTGTAAAATATTCTTTACCGAATCCGGATGGTAATTTTTACCGCTTAATTTTTTCAGGTAATGATATTTGAGCGCAACTTCCTTTTTTGGAGCAGGGTTGGGGTATACATCCATTACGTCTGAGGCAATGGTTCCGCCTGCCATTTCTTTGATCATCATGGCTGCTCTGCGGGCAACATGTACCGTATTTGAAATGTCAATACCTTTTTCAAACCTGGTTGCCGCATCAGTTCTTAATCCATGCCGGAAAGATGTTTTTCTTATATAAACCGGGTCAAACCAGGCGCTTTCAAGAAATATATTGGTTGTTTTTTCGGTTACGCCGCTATGCAATCCACCAAATACACCTGCAATGCACATGGGTGATGTGGCACTGCAGATCATGAGGTCCTCCCCACTTAATTTTCTTTCTTTTTCATCAAGGGTTTTGAAAACTGTTCCTTCCTGTAAATTCTTTACAATTACTTGTTGTTCTTCAATGGCATCATAATCGAAAGCATGTAATGGTTGTCCGGTTTCGTGAAGGATGAAATTGGTAATATCAACAATGTTATTGATTGGCCGGAGCCCGATTGATTTTAATTTGTTCTGTAACCATTTTGGGGATGCGCCAACCTTAACACCTGCAATACAAACACCGGAATATCTTCTGCAGGCCATTGTGTTTTCAACGGTGATCTTTATGGAGAGACTGGCCTTATCCGGTTTAAAATTATTCTGAGGTAATACAGCTCTGTATTCTTTCTTATCATGATGTGAAAGAAAGGCGCATACATCTCTTGCTACACCCCAGTGGCTCATGGCATCCATACGGTTAGGGGTCAGGCCTATTTCATAAATGATATCATGATATGGGTTGAAATATTCATCAGCCCTGGTGCCGGGTTTTGCATCGGCCGGTAAAACCATTATACCGGCATGAGACTGTCCAAGACCAATTTCATCTTCGGCGCAGATCATACCATAGCTTTCCACGCCTCTTATCCTGGCCACCTTCATGGTTAACGGTTCGGCTGAAACGGGATGGATGGTGGCACCCACAGGGGCAACAACAACTTTTTGTCCGGGAGCAACATTCGGTGCGCCACATACTATCTGAAGGGCTTCGCCATTTCCTGTATTTACCCTGGTTAATTTTAATTTATCGGCATTAGGATGTTGTTCCGTATGTAATACTTCTCCAATTACCAGACCTTTCAGTCCACCCTTTATTTCTTCAAATGTTTCCATTTTTTCCACCTCAAGACCTACTGATGTAAGAATTTTGGAAAGACGGTCAGGATCAATTTGCACAGGGAGGTATTCACTTAACCATTTATACGAAATTGTCATTGTCTCGGGAATTTGTAAGACGGCAAAAGTAAGGAATCCCCCTATCCCCTGAAGGAGAGACTGTGGTCAAAATATCGGCAAGGTAAAATTGACCATCAATTCGTATGTGGTTCGTTAATTTGTAAATTATTTTTTAATATTTAATGGCCGCCAGGTGACAGGGGAACAGGGGCTATCCTTCCAAATGCAGGGAGAACACGATCATTCTTGATTGTATCCGGTCTATTACGCGGGAGTAATTTAATTTACTATTCCGGTCATGGAGATTGTTCAATCCATTACTGATCTTGATCTCTGGTGTGATGGTAACGCTTTTGCGGTAGAAATTAAAACCAATGCCACCTTCAATTCCATAGCTCATATTCCTGATCTTGAGCTGGTCTTCCAGTTTTCTTTTTTTGGCATTTGATGCAAGATCAAAATCAAGTTTGCCACCCGCCAGCATATAAACCCTGAAATTTCCAATGCGGTCAGATTTGAATTTGAAGTGAAGCGGAAAAGTAGTTATGATGGATTCAACGCTTTTTTTAACATGATGCCCCTGGTCAAAATCACCGGGATAGTTGGGATTAAGCGTATATAATATGGGCCTGTCTGTAAAGATCAATCCCGGATTGAACCTGAGTTCGAAGCGTTGGGAAAGATTGAGTCCTGCCACCAGCCGCAGGGTGATTCCGGGCGTATTTCCGGGTTCGGCTACCAGGATGGAGTCCTGTTGAAAAAAGCTGGGATGGTGTTCCACCTGGAAACGCGAATACACCGCACCAAGGGAAAGTCCGAAATAATAGGGTTTGTAATCCTGTTCTTCCCGGTAAATCTCCTGTTGTGCAAATGCATTCCCTGAAGAGATCAGCAAGGCTACCAGAATAAAAGCCCGGCCTGTCAGGTTGAAGGCTTTCTTCCACTGTAAATGCAACATATTCCTAAACTTAACGGTTTCCATGTGGTATCAGAATAACCTGCTTGTTTTAAAATAAGATCAAAATGCTGACGGTCGGGGAAAGCCCTGGCAGAATCGTTTAAGTATTGATAAGCTTTTTTGTTTTGTTTAAAAAGCCGGGCCATTTGCGGAGCTATAGAACGCATATAAAAATTATATATGCTCTTTACTCCGGGCAAAGTTGGTTTACTGAACTCAAGAACTACCAATCGTCCGCCGGGTTTCAATACTCTTTTGATTTCTATCAGCCCTTTTTCAAGATTTTCAAAATTCCTTATCCCAAAGGCCACCATTACGCCATCAAACGAACTATCAGCAAAATTTATTGTCTCGCCATCGCCCGCCAGTAACTCAATCTTCGTTCCAAGTTCTTCTTTTTCAATCTTTTTTCTTCCGATTTCAAGCATTTTTTCGGAGATGTCTATACCTGTGATCTTTTCAGGTTTAAGCATTTTTGCAGCCATAATAGCCATATCGCCTGTACCTGTGGCTACATCCAAAAGAGACCGGACACCATCGTTTTGAAACCTCCTGATGGCTTTCCTGCGCCAGCTTTTATCGATCCCGGCACTTAAAAAACGGTTCATGAAATCGTAGCGCGGTGCTATCTGGTCAAACATTTCACCAACCTGTTCCTTCTTTGAACCCTCTTCAGCATAGGGTTTTATTTTATCATGGGCGAATTTTGTCATGGAGCGCAAAGGTAAGGAGGAGATCAAAGTTCATAGATCAAAGTTCAAAGTGGGGTCGTTTATTGTATTGGGAGAATTTAATAAGCAAAAAAATTTATTATTGAATTCCTTTGCCGGAGCATTGTATGTAATCTGTTGTATTTGAAATGATACCTGGGTAATCGGGAAACAGACATTGAACTATGAACTTTGAACTACTCTTACATTTGCTCCATGGAGATCATCAAGGCCGAGTACCTTATCAGCAGTCCGTCCGTAGATAAATGTCCGGCTCCGGACCGGCCCGAATATGCCTTTATTGGAAGGAGCAATGTTGGCAAATCATCGCTTATCAATATGCTCACCGGTAAAAAAGAACTGGCAAAAATTTCTTCTTCACCGGGAAAAACACAATTGATCAATCATTTTGAGATCATGTCAAGTGACAAAAAGAAATGGTATCTGGTGGATCTTCCGGGATATGGATATGCAAAGAGATCAATGAGTCAGCGTAAGGCCTGGAAAAAAATGATTGAAGATTATATCAGGAAAAGAGAAAATCTTGTAAACCTCTTTGTATTGATAGATAGCCGTATCAAACCACAGGAAAATGATCTTGAATTTATCAATCAGCTGGGTGAATGGCAGATCCCATTTGCCCTTGCATTTACAAAATCGGATAAAAGCACGGTGAAGGAAGCTGCTAATAATGTAAATGATTTTATCAGGGCCTTGTTGCAAACGTGGGAGGCTCCACCACCTTATTTTTTAACATCAGCCGTAAAAAGAACGGGCGCCAGGCAAATGCGTTCTTTTATAATGGAACTGAATCACGGATGGGAAACACATAAAAAGGACAGGGTATAATTTTTATTGATTTATATTGCAGCACGCTAGGGTATGGAAATGAAAATAAAATTTGTTGAAAAGAGTCTGGTAATAATCATGTTTGTAGCAGTTTTAGTGGTGTTTTCATTTGCCCAGCGCGACACCGAAAAGCTGTTTGAATTAAATGCTGCCGGAAGTTCTGCAGAGATCGCAGACGATAATAATAAACTCACTACCGGTTTTGTTCATACACGGAATGAACCCTGACTCCATACTAATTCTTCATGCGCAAATTGATTTTTGCCATCTGCCTGTTAATTGGATCTAATTGCATGGGCCGCGATCATCAGGTGGATCCATCAAGCCTTGATTCGTTAAAACGGTCAATAGAAAATTCAAGAATAAATGTCCAGGCCTGGCAGGATAGTTTCAATAAAAAACAAGACAGTATTTATCAGTCGGCCATTACAAGATCAGATTCAATAAGTATGGAGCATGTAAAGGCTGATCCTCTGCCGGTACAGGTTGGGAAAAAGGAGAAAAGACTGCAATATTCCTACGTGCTGGCAGGAATAGGAATTGTATTTTTTATTTTGCTGGTAATTGTACTTTCAGGGAAAACAAAGTGATCTCTTCAACATAGGATCAATTCACTACCTTATTGGCACAACTGCTGCTTGCAAATGCTTCCGGTTTGGCTTTGAATGCAAAACCCATCCCCAGAATATAACCCATTGCTTCCTTCAGTGCATCATTACTCTTGAAATGAGGGTTGGTATTGATATCTGCATGTACTTCCATATCCACATTGTATAATGTAAAAAGATTGCACAGTTCGTATGCAATCTCAATGCTTTTAGCTACTTCCACCAGCATTCGCTCTTTGATGGAATACTGCTGGCGTGTTCTTTCATTGTGGATGAACATGAAGCCTCCGTGACCTTCTCTCAAAAAAACAATAACAGTTGCAAATTCAGTTTCCTGGCCTTTCACCTGCGAATCAGTGCCAATACAAACTTTTAATTTGAATCCCGCCTGGGTTTCTCTTCGGATGGCGTTTTCAACAGCATTGTAGACCGGAAGACCGAGGGGTTCGCCATTAAATTTTCTCCAACGCATAAATAAAGAGGTTTTTCCAAGTTACGGAAAAACCTCGAGTTACCAAAGGGCACGGATTATGGTATTGTTAATAACAGGGCAATCAATCGCAGACTGACTGCCCGTTTTTTATTGTTTCATAAATTTCTCAATATAGCTTTCCTGGTCATTATGGAACCTTATCAGGTAAGTTCCGCTGCTTAGGTTATTTACAGAGATCTGGTTGGATCCCTGTACCAGAGAACCCTTCATGATGATTCTTCCATTGAAATCAACAATGGTATAACTGTAAAGGGCAGGACTGTTTACTTTAATAGTATTGCGTACAAGATTGCCCGCTACCACAGGCTTTCCTTTGTTTTCATTTGCCGGTAACACCACCGTATTTGAATAATAGCTTTTGCCATCATTAAATGTTACGTGTAACCGGTAATGAAGCCAACCATTAATAGTGGATATGTTTTGGTACGATCTTGCTGATGGATCAGGACGGGTTAATGGCTGGAAATTCCTGTTGTTGCCGGATGAAACCTCCAATACCTGGCTGGTGATGCTTTCATCTGCTTCAATGATCCAGTTGAGCGTATGCCTGTTATTTACATTCACCCCTTTTAATTCCAGTTTGTGTAATGGCAATGGCGCCAGCGGTGTAAATGTGCTGCTGATACTATACGATCCAAGACTGGCATATTCCGGCGCAAAAATATTTCCTTTACCCTGAATACGCATGTAATAAGTGCCTGCAGAAAACGAACTGTCAATGGTAAGGCCCAGCACTGTTTCAGGATTATATGTATTTATTACTGCAAAATCATGATTTAGCAGCTCAAGTTGAATGTCAAGATTTGAGCCTGAATTACCAGTTCCAATATTGTAAGGCTGGGCAGTAACTAAAAGCTTTCCATTCATGGGTATCACAAATTTGAAAACGTCTTTATCAGTGTTCTGCTCAATTACACCTTCTGTGGTAAATTCATTATTGACCATCTGCACAAAACTGGCCTGGTCAATGGATGCCTGGTGGTCATCTGTACGAAATCCAAAACCATTTGTGGAATTGGTAATGATGCCCAGGTCATTCTGAAACACATTGCAGCCCTGGGGATTGGTTCCATGATTCCATAAAGTGAGATTCCTGTAATAACCAACACCCATAATGGGAGCCCAGCCAATTTCTCCTGAACCGGTACCCGAATTGTATTCAGCTGTCTTCAGGCAGTTGTTGTCGTAGGTTGACTGGTGCCTGAGTCCAAGGGTATGACCCATTTCATGCGAAGTGGCTTCCCCGATTCTTTTGGTATTATATCCAAGCAGGGCAGAAAAAACAAAAGAGGGCGTATGATCGCCACTGCTGAATGTATTTAAATAAGAAACACCACCTGCCGATCCATACCAGCTGGAGGTAATGGTTATGATCATGCGTTGTCTCTGGAAAACAGGTGCAGACCAGTATTTTGTTGAATCTGTTGTTATGTTGATATTGAAAGGACGATAGTCCTCTGCAACGCGGTTGAATACTTCTGTGATCTGGTCAACGGTAAGGTTGGCACCCTGACAAAAAATAGGACCGAAAGCATTCCAGCTTGTTCCCTCTACGGTATGACCGTCAAAATCTAAAAATATGGTAGCCCCTGCAGATGGGTAACTGTTGTAAACCGGAACCTGTGAACTGCCCTGCAATGTTGCAAGCACCAGGCAGAATGCCATCAGGAATTGGAAGAACTTTTTCATTTGGATTGGATTTGGAAGGAAAGGATAGCGAACGATTCTTATTCATTGATCATGTCATAGTAATCTTTTTTGATAAGCACATATTGGCCATTTTCTTTTATAATTTCAAATGCATCGCCACTATAGCGGCTAACCATCCTTCCCACATATCTTTCACCATATTCCTTAGTTACCGTTTTAGTGTAGGTAAACAGTGCGCCTGGCCGGTTGGTTGATCGAACCACTACACTTTCAACCTGTGCATCATGTGATTTGGAGACTACCGTTCCTTCCAGCAGAAATTCATTGGTAACCTGTAATGAAACTGAGGCGCCAACTTTATATCTGAATAAAGATTCTATATCAGAAACTTTCAGATCCATTTTTTGTGGCAGGTCAGAAAATAATTTAGGTTTTTTGAGATCAGGTTCGTTGATGGGAGCTATCTGATCCTGTGCATAAACGAATGCACTGCAAAGGAGAAGTAATGCGAGGGATACGCAATTCTTTAGTTTTTTCATTGGATATGGTTTTAGCCGGTAAAACACGCAGTGGTTAGCTGCTTATTGGATTCCGCACAATATTTATAAAAAAATGGCTGATTTCAAAATGTAATTCAGAAAAAATTTCAGGAATAGGTAAATCCCCTGAGAGGGAATTCGTAATTATACGAATCAATTAATATTGCCCGGTGCTTAACATTACCAGTGTGCAGCCAATTACCGGTTCTATATTATTGTCCTTTGCTTTTTTTATCAGTTCATCATTTTCAGTACCCGGATTGAAAATGATCCGTTTGGGATTCAGGTTCAGTATATAATCATAATATTCAACCTGATTTTTTGGGTTGAGATAAAGCGTAATGGTATCCACTCCGGTTTCGGGTACATGATCTTTTGAGATGGAAACATCATCAACCTTTGTATTCTTTTTTCCAACTGCAACCACAGGATGCTGGTATGCTCTCAATTTTTTTATGGCGAGGAAACTATAACGTGAAGGGTTATCTGAAGCGCCCAGTACCATCGTTTTTTTCTTGTTCATTTCCTTTCTTTGGGTATAAAATTACAAAGCCTGTGCCTTAAAAGGGTTTTCCGTGTGTCATTTTGACCACATAGCCGGACATAAAAGGGAATATCCTGAATGTTTGTACAAAAAGATTACTCAACCGTACATTGCCAAAGAAGCCCTGTAAAATTCTTCCGGTGCGAAGCCGGCGCGAAAAATTTTTCTTCCATTCCATTTCATAAAATGATTCCATTGCCTTTCTGCTGATCCTTCCGGCTAAAAACTCATGTATGATATTCGCAGCCATTTTGCCTGTGTGCATGGCAATGCTCATTCCATTTCCGCACAAAGGGGTGATCATACCAGCCGCATCACCCAGCATAAGCACATGATCTTCTATTTGTGTTTTTGATTTGAAATTAACCTGCGAAATAGTGACGGGGAAACCGGGACAGATATTTGAATTAGCGAATAATTTTTCCAGGTGCGGGTTTTTGTAAAGAAAATTTTGTTCGAGCTGGCTTAACTGGTTATTGGATCTTTTGAGGTCACCGGCTTTTGTGAGGTAACAAAGGCAGTACCTGTCATTTTCAATTTTTGATATGCCGCAATAACCATTTTCAAAATTGTGAAGACCGATCATATTGGCAGGCCATTCGGTTTGGATATGGTATTTTACGGCTACATAATTATCAAGTTTTTTATCATGGTGTTCTAAATATTTTCTTTTCCAGCCTGTGTCGAGGTTACTGTGTTTGCCAGAGGCCGCGCAACAAACTCGGGCTGTTGCGTTTCCTGACCGTGAACGTATAAAAAACTTATCATGGTATTCAATAGATTCCACTTTTGAATTCTCTTTGATAACAACATGATTACGGCAGGCTAGTTCTGCCAGTTCTTTCTCCAGCAGCCACCGGCTGATGCCAAAACCGCCCAATGGTAATTTTACCTGAATTGATTTGCCATCTGGCGATGAAAGAAATAATGAATCGATTTGGGGAAGTGAAAGTGAGGACAGGGGAAGACCCAGGCCTTCAAGAAAGTTCCAGCTTTCATTGCTAACATATTCACCGCACACTTTGTGGAAGGGATATGATTCTTTTTCAAATACAATCACTTTGTGACCGGCTTTGGCCAGCAATATGGCGCATGAAAGCCCTGCCAGTCCACCTCCTGCTATTGCAACATCATATTGATTTTGTTGTTCCATTTTTAGTATAACAAACCAGCCATCTGAAGGCCCATTTCCATTGGCAATGAAATGGGGCCAGGCCTGCCTGCATAAACAGGGTATTCCAGTCTTTTTTTATAAATCCTCTTCTTACCGACAGGGGAGCATCATTTTTCACCAGATAACTTTTTGAGAAGAGCCGGGTGAGGCATTTTATGGAATAAAATGCAACCGGATGCCTGTGAAGGTCATTGATAAAAAAACCGGTGGTGCAATTCTCATTCATCCACTTCAGCATGTAAACCAATTGTTCGTTGGTAAAATGATGACAGAATAAGGATGAAAAAATAATATCGGGCTTGTTATCAAAATCATGATCCCTGTAATCAGAACAAATAAAATCAATTCCCTTGTTTTTGTTTTTATTTCTGGCATATGAAATGCATTCCGGGTTGATATCGATACCGGAAATACTTATTTCTTTGTTGTTCTTTTCTGCCCAGCATTTAATGGCATACAGGTTGTCCCCACCTCCACAACCTATTTCCGATATTCTTATATTTTTCCCATCCGTATTTTTTACCAATGAAAACAAACCTTTTAATGTTATGTTATGGCCTCCGAGAAAATGATTGATGAATTCCAGTTCCTTCATATTCTGTTGGATGTCTTCAAATGGAATATCATCGCGATCGAGCAGTTCTTTTTGATATGATCTTTGTTGGAATGAGGGCATCAGTAATGTGCTGTAAAGGTTTCAACAGTTAATCCGGGGCCAAACGAAGCGCCGAATAATTTTTTTACTTTTTCTTTTTGTTTCATCATTTCTTTCATCACAAATAAAATTGTAGCGGAGGAAAGATTCCCAAAATCTTTCAACACATGATACGACGTGTCCAGTTGTCCATTGGTAAGTTCAAGCGAATGGTGAATGGCTTCCAGTATCTTTTTGCCGCCGGGGTGTATACACCAGTGAGAAATATGATCCCTGTTTAGGTTCTCACTTCTAAGTGCACCTTCCACAATAGTGGCGAAATCTTCTTCAATCAGGTCAGGAATATATCCGCTCAGGGTCATGAGGAATCCTGATGATGAAAGTTCCCAGGCCATATCCCGTTTTCCTTTTGGAATGATCTCACTATAAAAATGGTCGAGGTGCAAACCTTTATGGTCGTTGTCATCTGAAGTAATGAGGGCCGCTGCCGATCCGTCGCCAAATAAAAGTGATGACATCATATTGTCCATAGTGCTTTCACGCTGAAAATGTATAGTGCATAGTTCCGTGCACACCACCAGCACCCGGGCCTTGCGTTCTGATCTGCAAATGGCATCTGCCAACTTCAGGGCATGTACGGCGGCATAACATCCCATGAAGTTGATGGATGTTCTGGAAGTATTTTTAGGGAGGTCGAGCAGTTCCATTACCTGAAGGTCAAGTCCCGGTGCACTCATGCCGGTGCAACTCACTGTTATCAGATGTGTAATGGATGCAAGATCATGCTGGTGGTTCAGGCAGTCGCGTATGGCATCTACCGACAATGCCGGAGCATGCTTATGATATATGGCCATCCTTTGCTCCAGCAGGGGAAAGGGTTCCAGGTTTTCGGTTTGCGGATAAAATTTCCATTCCTGAACAGGTTTGCTGTAATCAGCAATTACGGAATAGCGTTGGTCAATACCGCTCTGGTGATAAAGAAATTTTAATTTTCGTTTATCCATATCATTTAGAGCAAACACCTGTTGCATGAAATGAAGAATCTCCATCTGTGGGTGTATATAGGAAGGAACTGCTGTGCCTATAGATATAACCTTGCTCAAAATTTCAATATAATTAGAATGATAAAAAAAGCAGTTGTGCACAGGGTGGAAAGGATATTCATTTTCAGGCTGTTTTTGAAATCTGCCTGCGATTCATCGTTCCATACCTTTCTCATCCAATACAAAAAAAATAATACCACGGGTAACATAATGAGGAGGAATAAAAGAAAATATCCGGGTTCACTATTATTGAAACGCAGATATAGCAATAAGGTTGCTGTTAAAAATAAAATCATGCTGAAAAGGAAGCTTCCTTTTTTCCCCAGCAGCATGCTGATGGTTTCTACTCCATCTTTCCTGTCGTCTTCATGCTGGTAAATTTGGGTAAGAGGGTATAGGGCTCCTATCAGCAATCCTGAAATTATACAGGGCAAAATAGGAATGTTAAAAGTGGTTCCTGGAAAGATTGACTGATAGGAAATGTAAAAGACCAGCGCTCCCTGGAAAATAAACACAGTTAGAAAACTTATCACCGGATATTTTTTTAGCCTCACCCGTCTTGAGCTATAGGCTCTGGACGCCAATATGTAGAGCACGATACCCAAAGAAAAAACCCAGCCCAGAAAAAAAGAAAGAAGAACGGCAGCCAGATCCATTACCAGGGTGATATGAAATAATTGCCGGGTTGGTTGTAAAGGTTTTAAGATTCCTCCTATGGGGCCATCATCCCTGTCAACATAGGAATTGTAACCATTGCTGGAAGGATAGACCAATAAATGCAGAACAATGAATACCATGATAGCCGATGGCCAGCTGATGTCCGGTAGCTGGCTCAGTGCAAACAGGTATACAGGCAAAAGAAATAAGGAGAAATGGAATCTTAAAAGTTGTATGGTAGAAGCATGCAGCACCTGTAAAAGTTAGGAAGATTTTGGGAAGCGTGGCATTGAATCGTTTACAAGTTAAGATGGACTTTACTAACTTGGGCGCATGAAAAGTCTGTTATTCATTTTGTTTCTGATTCTTAATGTTAGTGTAAATGCCCAGACAAAAACCTTTCGGTTTGCTTTCCTGAGCGATACGCATATTGGGTCTCCCAATGGCGCTGCTGAAGAAGATCTGAGACGCACGGTGGCGGATATCAATAACATGGAAGATATTGATTTTGTTGTGATCACGGGCGACATTACGGAGCTGGGCACCAACAGGCAGTTATCAGTAGCCCGACAGATACTGGATAGCCTTAAGGTCAAATATTATATCATTCCTGGAAATCATGATACAGGCTGGAGTGAAACCGGAGGCCTGGGTTATACCAAAACATTTGGTTACGATAAATTTCATTTTGAACACAATGGTATCCACTTCATAGGCTGTGCATCCGGACCATATGTGAGAATGAGCGATGGACATGTGCCCAGAGATGCCATGAACTGGATGAAGAAAGAATTGAAGAAGATAGATAAGAATGAAAAAATTATTTTTCTGAATCATTATCCGCTGGATAATGGCCTTGACAACTGGTATGAAGTGATAGATATGCTAAAGGAAAAAAATACCATTCTGGCCTTATGCGGTCACGGGCATAATAACAGAATGGTAAAAGCGGAAGGTATTCCGGCTGTTATGGGACGGTCTAATTTACGCGCCAGAGCAACTGAAGGGGGATATAATCTTGTGGATGTAAGGATGGATTCTGTTGTTTTTACCGAAAGGAAACCTGTATCCCGGTCAGAAAGAAAATGGATGGCCGTAGCCAATACCAGCCAGCAGTATGATGATACAGAAAGGTATCCCCGTCCTGATTTTTCGGTGAATGCTGATATGAGCCATCTGGTAAAACCACGCTGGACCTGGCATTCGGATGCCAATGTTATATCAACGCCTGCGGTAATGGATCAGCTGGTTGTATTTGGAAATCAAAATGGGCTGATTGAAGCCATTGATATAAATAAGGGTAAACGAAAATGGAAATATCAAACAGAAGGTCCCATATTTTCATCACCGGCAGTAAGTGGCGGCAGACTTGTAGTTGGTTCTGCAGACCAGTTCATTTATTGCCTGGACAAAAAAGGTAAATTAAAATGGAAGGTCCGTACGGACGCTTCAGTTCTTGGATCGCCTTTAATTGAAAACAATATCGTTTACATTGGAGGGAGTGATGGCAGCTTTAATGCTTATGGTCTTGAAAACGGAAACCGCATCTGGAGTTTTGCCGGATTGAAAGGACCGGTAGTTAGCAAGCCAGTTATACAGGATGGTAAAATCATATTTGGTGCATGGGACACTTATTTATACGCACTGGATAAATTAACCGGGTCACTGATCTGGAAATGGAATAATGGTAATTCAGTTATTAATTTTTCCCCGGCAGCCTGCATCCCGGTAATAGAAAATGATATCGTATATATTGTTGCGCCCGACCGTTATATGACAGCACTTGATCTGCAAACCGGACAAACTTTGTGGCGCACCAAAGAATCCACAGTAAGAGAGAGCATTGGAATTTCTGAAGATGGAAAATGGGTATATGGAAAAACCATGCAGGATACGGTGGTTGCTTTCAGCGCCAATAGAACAGCGCCCCAGGCAGTGTGGAAAATGCATGCAGGATATGGATATGAACATGCGCCTTCCATGCTGATCGAAAAAAATGGCGTATTGTATTTTGGTACAAGGAACGGAGTTGTTTATGCCATTGATCCTTCCACCCAAAAAATAGTTTGGAAATACAAGATCGACAATTCAATGGTGAATACGGTCAATGTTTTCCAGGCAGGAAAACTGATTGTATCAACCATGGATGGAAAGGTGAGCCTGCTGGAATCAAATTAAATCAGAGCGGGAGCGAGAGCGGAGAGCGCTCGCTCTCATCTTCTTCCTCTATTCACCAGCCACATAATAAGTGCTACTACAGCAACCACCAGGATAATTCCTACCCAGATACCCGCTTTAAAAATTCCCCCGATCACTTCGCATGAACTTAGGGTCATTGCTACTGCCATTGCAAAAAGCCATAATGTTGAATATTTCATGAGTTCGCCGTTTAATAATATTCATGCAAAAGCTTTGCCGTGTAATAAATGTTTGTGCCCTGTGGCTGCTGTTTTGAGAAGCAGCTCTGTTATAATTCAATTATTGAGGCTGATTTAACTGGAAAAGAAAAGGGAAAAATCTCTTTTGAAATATGGAAAAACCTCATTCAGCTCCGGCAATAATCACTTAATCTTGGACATGCTCGTAAAAACTTTTGGGAGTGCTGTTTATGGAGTGGAAGCGAGAACCATAACAGTTGAAGTAAACTGGATGGAGACCAATACCGGCTACCTGGTGGTTGGTTTGCCGGATAATGCCATTAAAGAAAGCATCCAAAGAATTGAAAGTGCCGTTAAAACGCTTGGGATGGAAATGATGCGTACCAGGATAGTAGTGAATCTTGCACCCGCCGATATCAAAAAAAGTGGAACGGCTTTCGATCTGCCGATAGCCATAGGCATTTTAGCAGCCACGGGCCAGATCGAACATCCGGAAAGCATAGAACAATACCATATCATGGGCGAGCTGAGCCTTGATGGCGAGATCAGGCCCATTAAAGGAGCGCTTCCTATTGCTATACAGGCAAGAAAAGAAGGTTTCAAAGGACTGATCGTTCCTTCAGCAAATGCAAAGGAAGCAGGTATGATCAATAACCTTTCCGTATATGGCGTTGACCATATTAAACAGGTAGTGGAATTTTTTGACAGCGGTGAAAAAAGCCTCCAGCCGGTTTTTGTAAATACAAGAGATGAATTTTTTAATTCTCAATGCGATTATGAAATTGATTTTGCCGACGTAAAAGGACAGGAAAATATCAAGAGGGCACTGGAGATCGCTGCTGCCGGTGGGCATAATGCCATTTTAATTGGTCCGCCGGGAGCAGGGAAGACCATGCTGGCGAAAAGACTTCCCACCATTCTGCCCCCGCTTAGTTTGCATGAAGCTTTGGAAACAACCAAGATCCATTCGGTTGCCGGAAAACTTCCCGAAAATTCTACATTGGTTTCGAGAAGGCCATTCAGGTCGCCGCATCACACCATTTCAGATGTGGCGCTAGTTGGAGGAGGTGGCATACCGCAACCAGGAGAGATCTCTTTGGCTCATAACGGAGTATTGTTTCTGGATGAATTACCGGAATTCAAAAGGACTGTTCTTGAAGTGATGCGACAGCCTATGGAAGAAAGAAGGGTTACCATTTCCAGGGCCAGGGTGGCTGTTGACTTTCCTGCTTCCTTTATGCTGATAGCTTCCATGAATCCATGTCCCTGCGGATTTTATAACCATCCCCAACGAGATTGTTCCTGTCCGCCTGGAGCTGTTCAGAAATACCTGAACAAGGTATCCGGACCTTTGCTTGACAGGATTGATCTGCATGTTGAAGTAACCCCTGTTGCCTTTAATGAATTGTCGAATACCCGGCCACAGGAAGGTTCTTCCTGCATACGCGACAGGGTAATAAAAGCAAGGGAGCTTCAGGCAGAAAGATATAAGGATCATGCAGGAGTTTATTGCAATGCGCAAATGAGCAGTAAGATGCTGAAGGAGGTATGTGTGATTTCCACACCCGGTACTAATTTGCTTAAAGTATCTATGGAAAGGCTGAATCTTTCCGCAAGGGCTTATGACCGCATCCTGAAAGTATCAAGAACCATTGCTGATCTGGCTGCCAGTATTGATATTAAGATCGAGCACCTGGCGGAGGCTATTCAGTACAGAAGCCTGGATAGGGAAGGATGGGGAGGATAGGAGGTTCATGGGGAATAGTTCCAGAGTTAAAAGTGCAAAGTTCAAAGTGCAAAGTGCAAAGTCGGGTCATTTAAGTTATGAATTTCATTCTCCGTAATGAGTATTCAAAGTGAAATAGGAGCATCACAAACCTAACTGTAAAAAATACTATTGTTCGTAAGCCGGCTTTGAACTTTGAACTTGTATTCCTCTCCCGAACCGAAATCTGGCATTATAATTTATGGATGTGGTTAGCTGATTTATTCCACTTACTATGCCCAATACCATTTTATACCAGGCCGGTACGAACGAGGAGATTCATAACTGTGCCTATTCCATCCTGAAATACCTGTCGGTTTATAATCTGAAACCGCCTGTTGATCATGCATTGCATATCCATACCCCAAATCCTGCTTCTCTTGAAATGTATGGGAGTTTTTTCAACAGGTTTGAGTTGAAGGAAAGTTTGTCATCGCCGGTAACGCCTCAACTTTTAAGGCAAATGATGGGTGCTGAGGAAAATGTATTATACCTCGGTGTTCATACCTATCCCAATAAATCACTCGATCCCATGTTTAATGACATGAGCAGGGGCGAAGTCTTCATCAGCAAGACCAGTGCTTTAGGAACCGGGCAGCGATCCCCTGATTCATATGAGATCATTGGCTTTAATAATTCCGGTTCGGCAAATATCGATAATGCAGGAAGCCAGGATCCTTTTTTCTATATTGACAAGTACAGGAATCTGAAAGAATTCAATTCCTTACTTAAGTATTTTTTCAAAAGATACCAGGAGGAAAGTGTTCCCAACCAGGTAAAGCTGATCCAGCATATTGATGCCAGGAAGATCGGGGAAGAAAAAGACCTTTTTCAAAAGCTTCCTTTCTATACAAAACTTATCAAAAGAGTCAGGGGCCGTGCCTGGAGCATCAACCAGTACACAGGTAAAATTTAATTAAGGCTTATACTTTCCGGGGTTTATCTGTTTTGTATAAATAGTAACTTGTACCTCTTTTACCTCAACAGCCATGAAGATCTTATTAAAATATTTAAGGCCGCACCGTGCCCTGGTTTTCCTGGTTTTATTCCTGGCTGCCATCAACATCGGGTTTTCCCTGGTAGATCCAATACTATTTGGGAAGCTGATCAACCTGGCAAATGACCACCAGGGCATTACAAGACCACCATCCACCAATTTTGATGCAGACCGGTTCTTTAATTCTTTTTCGTGGGAATCGCCGGGTGTCTGGTTCATAGTGATCCTGTCCATTTCTGTTGCCATGATCAGCCGTATTGCTAAAAATTTCCAGGATTATTTTCTCAATGTTGTGATCCAGAAATTTGGCGCACAGGTATTTACTGACGGATTGCAGCATGCTATGAAGCTTCCTTACCAGGAATTTGAAGACCAGAGAAGTGGTGAAACGCTATCGGTACTGACCAAGGTGAGAGCAGATGTTGAAAAATTCATGATCAATTTCATCAACATACTGTTTGGTGTTCTGGTGGGGATCTTATTTGTCTTTATTTATGCCGCTATATTTATTCACTGGAGCATTCCCATTGCTTATCTCACAGGAATTTTATTCCTGACACTGATCACCAATGCCCTTAGTAAAAAGATCAAGATCATCCAAAAGAATATTGTGGGCGAAACAACCGCCCTGGCAGGGTCTACCACAGAATCGCTCCGCAATATAGAACTGGTGAAAAGCCTTGGACTTACGCAACAGGAAGTGGCCCGGCTGAATAAGAATACCTATAAAATTCTCGGACTGGAACTCAAAAAAGTAAAACGCATCAGAAGCATCAGTTTTATACAGGGAACATTTGTAAACACCCTGAGGCAGGTAATACTCTTCATTTTAATGTGGCTGATCTTCGGCAATTTCATGGATGCAGGCCAGCTGGTAACCATGCAGATCTTTTCTTTTTTTGTTTTTGGGCCATTGCAGGAGATCGGAAACATCCTTCTTTCCTACAGGGAAGCAGAAGCATCCTTAAATAATTTCGATAACCTGATGAATAAAATGCCTGAACAGGAGCCTGCCGATCCCAAGCCACTTGGTGAGATCCATACGCTTTCATTCCAGCAGGTAGAATTTCAACATCAGACAGCAGCGCAAAAAGCCATCAACAATATAAGTTTTGATGTAAAAGCCGGAGAAACCATTGCTTTTGTGGGACCCAGTGGAAGTGGTAAATCCACACTGATGAAATTATTGGTAGGGTTGTACAGGCCTAAGGCAGGAAAGATCCTGTATAACGGTCTTGATGAAACGAAATTAAGATTTGACGATCTCCGCAACCAGATCGGCTTTGTAACCCAGGATACCAATCTGTTCAGCGGTACCATCAGGGAGAACCTGATGTTTGTAAATCCGCAAGCAACGGAACCTGAACTTATGGAAGCCCTGAAAAAAGCCTCCTGCCAGAATTTACTTTCACGTGCTGAAAAGGGATTGGAAACCATGATCGGGGAAGGTGGATTAAAACTATCAGGTGGAGAAAAACAAAGGTTGTCAATAGCAAGGGCATTGCTTCGTCAACCCAGGCTGTTGCTTTTTGATGAAGCTACTTCAGCCCTTGATTCAATTACTGAGGAAGAGATCACTGAAACCATTCGCGAGATCTCGCAAAAGGGCGACCAGATCACCATACTCATTGCACACCGCTTATCTACTATTATGCATGCGGACAGGATCTATGTTCTGGAAAGAGGATCAGTGATTGAAACCGGTACGCATGAAACCCTGTTGAGTGAAAAAGGATTGTATTATGCCATGTGGAGGCAGCAGATAGGGGAAAGAAAAAGTTTAGTGGCCATGCCATCAAAAGCAAGTGTGAACTGATCAGCTGAAAGTTTCCAGTTGCCTGATCACCTGCTGCCATTCAGCCTGTGTATCTGGTTTGGTAAGGAAAAGCGAAGCGCCTAATTTTTTACAAACTTCTATATCCAGTTTACTGGAAGATGAGGTAAGAATAGCTACAGGTATATGTTTATAAGCTGGTTCCGATTTTAATAATTTAAGCGTTTGTTTTCCATCCAGGGCAGGCATGTTCATATCAAGCACAATAAGTGAAGGATAATTGCCATCCATTATATTTTGAAGAAATTTCATTACTTCCTTTCCACTTTCCAAAAATTTGAAATTCAAACTGCTGTTTATTTTTTTACACGCTTCGTTGATCCAGGTTTTATCATCAATATCATCGTCAGCGTACAGGATCATTTTCGGGTGGTTCACGGTTGCAGGTTTTACTGTTTGAAATTTATCAGGAAAACAAGTTCATACATTTCTCTTAAATGAAATGGTTATTTAAGTTAAGATACTGAATCGAGGTTAGTATCAATTCCTGCTACTATTTATTCTGCCATCTATACGTTCACAGGTAATTTTAAATGTTGGGTGGATCTGAAAATTCTAAATTCAACATTCCTTGTTCTTGTTCGATATTCCCCTTCTTACTCTAGTCAAATCTTTCAATGATACCAGCAATGCCCTGTCCACCCCCTACGCAGGCGGTTACCATTCCATATTTTTTACCAGTTCTTTTCAGATCACTTAAAACCTGGATGGTGAGTTTTGCTCCGGTGCATCCAAGTGGATGTCCCAGTGCAATGGCGCCCCCATTTGGATTCACTTTTTCAGGATCCAGGCCGGCTTCCCTGATCACAGCAATGGATTGTGATGCAAATGCCTCATTTAATTCAATAGTATCGATCTGGCTAAGGTTCATGCTGGCCTGCTTTAATACTTTGGGGATGGCTGCAACCGGTCCAATACCCATGATCCTTGGGTCTACGCCTGCCGAGGCACAGGCAACGAGCCTTCCAATAGGTTTCAAACCTAACTGGTTTACCAGCTTTTCACTCATCACAATTACAAATGCTGCTCCATCGCTGGTTTGTGAAGAGTTCCCTGCAGTAACTACTCCCCCTGCGGCAAAAGCTGGTTTAAGTTTAGACAGCACTTCAATTGAGGTATCGGCGCGGGGTCCTTCATCAGTATCGATAATGTTACTTCTTTTTTGTTTTTTACTTTTTTCATCCAGATATACTTCTTCAACATGCATTGGAAGTATACCTTCCCTGAACAGGCCGTTATTAATGGCATTGAGTGCTTTGCGATGAGAATGATATGAAAATTCATCCTGTTCTTCACGGCTTACCTTAAAATCTGTTGCTACGGCTTCCGCAGTTAAACCCATACTGAGATAATAATCAGGTTCATCCTTTGCTATGGAATAAGCAGGCACTGTTTTCCAGCCTGCGGTAGGCACCATGCTCATACTTTCCGTGCCGCCGGCAATAATGCAATCAGCCATTCCCATCCTGATTTTGGCAGTAGCAATAGAAATGGTTTCAAGCCCTGAAGCACAATAACGGTTTACCGTCATGCCAGGGGTGTCATAACCTATCGCTCTTGCGGCAATGATCCGGCCCACCTGTAATCCCTGTTCGGCTTCCGGAACGGCGTTGCCTACTATCACATCATCAATTAATTGTTTATCGAGCTGGGGAACTGAAGCCAGTAATCCTTTTATGAGGTCAATGGCCAGGTCATCGGGACGGTAAAAACGGAATCCCCCTCTTTTTGCTTTGCCAACTGCAGTTCTGTAACCGGCTACTATATATGCTTCCTGCATAAAAATGAAGTTTGGATAAATATTAGTAATAAATA
>CAMPIQ010000042.1 GCA_946886475.1 uncultured Chitinophagales bacterium
CGTTTTCATTTGCTACTGTACCGGTGCTGGTTCCTTTCACTTTGATGGATGCGCCGGAAACAGGCAGGCCCGCATCATCAGTAACTTTTCCTGTGATCAGTTTTGATCCCGGATCAACATTTACAATACCACCGATAACGCCCTGTAAATATTGGTGTGCATTTGTATTGAGAACAGTGCGCTGAACATTTTTTTCCGGAATAGTATCTCCGGCTGCAGCCGGGGTGTAACCCTTCATTTCTTCCTTATCGCAGGTACTTTTCTCCACTTTTACCTGTCCCCTTATCATTATCTTTCCCTGCGCCTGTAATTTAAATGTCAATAAAAATGCAGGAATAGTGATCTGGAAAAAATATTTTACCCAGGGAATTCTTTTTGCCGGAATGCTGATATCCCTGTCCAGCTGGTCAGCATGCAGCCTGCCACACATGGAACCGGCAGGCTTCTTAAAAAAAGTTGCTATCTCACGGTCGCTCATATGCGTAAAATCAACAACGGTCTTTTGACAACTGTTACAAAACCTTCCTTTTTCTACGCCTGACATTTTACTCCAGTCCTCATGGCATGGTGAGGGTATTGATAATTGAAATTTTTTCATGCTGGTTTTATTTAGTGAATTAGTATGCGTTCTGTGAAGCTGGTTTTATCGCTGTTTATTATGGAAACAAAATAAATTCCTGGTGCAGGGGCAGGTAATTGTAATGATCCTGACAAATTTTTTCCGGTATTCATGTGTGCTTCTTTCACCAATTGACCCGAGGAATTAAAAACATGAATATTTCCGGTAAAGGGAAAAGAAAACCTAAAGTGTATCAGGGAGTTTTTTGATACAGGATTGGGATACATGAAAAATGAAAAACCAGGAGCGTCTGATTTTCTCACATCATCCGCTATTGATTCAGCAATATGGATTCCACAAAAGGTGCATACTATCCTGCGGCAATAAATAGTTCTGGAAACAACCACAACCTCTTCCAGTTCTCTGGTTTCCCTTTCTAAAAAGATCATAACCTGGTCCTGTTCCAATTTATCTATCTGTTGTTCCCTGAAGCCAATACAACTAATGATAATTTTTTTTAATCCTGGCCCGGAAACTTCCAGAATGGCATACCCGTTCTCATCTGAAACCACGCCGGTGTTGGTTCCTTCAATAATAACAGATGCCCCTGGCAAAAAAGAACTATCCTGATGATCAGCTATCCTGAAAACAATCCTTTTCAGCGAGATACCTGAAGTATGATCCTTTTTAACCTGCCCATAAGAAAAGCAGGCAACTAAAAGGAAAAAAGGTAAAATTATTTTCATGCAGTTGGTTTTAAAGGCGGTTACCTTCATTTGTTGAAAGGATGCAGCTTTTTAACAGTTTACACATGCCTTTTTAAAAATTATTTCTTCTTACTTTAGAACAGTGGCTTTCCTGAAAAACATATCGTCCAGTTTATCTACCGATGCGGAATTGGTGGCATTGTATAAAACCTCATCTGATACAGCCCTGGTTGGCCAGCTGTACGAACGCTACCTGGACCTTGTTTATGGCGTTTGTCTTAAATACCTGAAAAATCCGGAAGATGCCCAGGACAGTGTGATCAATATCTACGAAGAACTGGTGGGAAAGCTTCAAAAACACGAAGTGGAAAATTTTAAGGCCTGGCTGTATACCCTGGCAAAAAACCACTGCCTCATGAGGCTGAGGTCGGAAAAGAAGCGCAAGGTTGTTAATATGGATATTGAACTTGTGCAATCGGCAGAAAATGTGCATCTGAATGGTGAACTGGACAAAGAAGAAAACTTTCTGAAGCTTGATTATTGTATGGGACAACTACAGGAAGATCAAAAAACAGTAATTGAATTGTTTTACCTGAAAGGGAAATGTTATAATGAGATTACGTCGGTCACCGGAATGGAATGGAACAAGGTGAGAAGTCTGATACAGAACGGTAGAAGAAACCTGAAGATCTGTATGGATAGTGTAAAAGCTAAATCAGTATTAGAAAATGCAGTCATCAAAAAATAAGGAATATACAGCAGCAGATATTGAACGATATCATGCCGGCTCCATGCCTGCAGAACAAATGCATGCTCTGGAAAAAGCAGCTATGGAAGACCCCTTCCTGGCAGATGCCCTGGAAGGTTACCAGTTCACCAAAACACCGGCAGCGGATGTCCAAAAGATCCGGGAAAGGTTAAACGGAAATGAAAAGGCAAAAGTTCTTTCTTTATTTCAAAGAATTCACTGGCTGAGAGTGGCTGCTGCTGTATTGTTACTGGCAGGAGGTACATGGCTCGCCATCAGGCTTACATCTCCCGGTGATACTGCTATTGCCCTGCAAAAAAAACCGGCAGGAAATAATGATATTGTGCAACAGAATAAAATAACCCCGGAAACTTTTAAAGGTGATTCCATTCAGCAATCAATAGTATACGCAGATGCTGAAAAAACATTCGGGATAAATGAAGGAATAAATCAAAACAAATCTCTTTCTCCTTCTGCCAGCAGGGAGCGTGAGGATGCTACGGTTATCAGAAAACAATCCCAAACCGGACAGGCTGAAATATCAAAAAGAACAACTGAACCTATAGAATTACCCTCCAGCCAGGTAAGGGAAGCAGGAAAACGGATGGCCGATAGCCGGCAATTACAGGAAAATGCAAGATTGAGCAGGTCCATGCCCCAACTGGAAGAAGCTGACCGGAACAGATCTCAATTCGAAAATTTTATGAGAGACCGGGCTGCAAACCAGACAGAAAAAGAAATGGTTTATGCTGAAAAAATGCGATCAGCCAAAACTACAGATACCATCAAAAACCTTAATGTAGTGATGCAACCTTCCAATGAACCCGCAGCGGAGGTGGTGATCCTGAGCAGGGATAAAGCAGTGGCGGAAAGAAAACCAGTTGTTATCATTGACACACTGGAACCAGCAGAAGGCAGGGCTAATTTCGATGATTATATTGCCAACAATCTTAAAGCACCTGAAGAATTTATTCTTAAATCCATGAACGGCGGCGAGGTTCAGTTGTCATTTGATGTGAATAATAAGGGTGAGGCTGTTAATATTGCTATTGTAAAATCTCTTTGTGAAGCCTGCGATGCCGAAGCTATACGGCTGTTGAAAGAAGGTCCCAAATGGAAAAAACGAAAGAATGCAAAAGGCCGTATTACAATCAGATTTTAACTGGTCAGTAGTCACCGGCCGGCAGCCATTGGCCGATAGCCCGTAGCTTTACTTACATTTGCTCTCTAAATCAATTCATCATGTTAAAGAAATTGCTTGTACTGGGCAGCATATGTTTTAGTGTACTTGCTGCAGATGCACAATCTATCAGAACACCCCAACCAAGTCCTTCCCAAACTATTAAACAGGATTTCGGAATCGGCAATATTGAACTTTCTTATTCCCGTCCGGGTAAAAGAGACCGTAAGATCTTTGGTGACCTTGTTCCTTTCGGCGAGGTTTGGCGTACAGGAGCCAATCAGGCCACCACACTTACATTCAGTGATACTGTAACCATTGGAGGAACCAAACTGTCTCCGGGTAAATATGGTTTACTCACTATACCCGACAGGAACGAATGGACCTTCATCATAACAAAACAAACCAATGTAACAAGTCCGTCTGCATACAATGCTGAAATGGATGTGGTAAGAGTTAAAGCAAAACCAGAAACAACCAAAGACATCACTGAAAGTTTTACGATCCAGTTTGATAATGTAAAACCTTCAACAGCTGATATCAATGTTATGTGGGACAATGTATCAGTTAGTTTACCGATTTCTACCGATTTTGACAGCAGGGTAATGGCACAGATCAAAAATGCTTTGAATGATAACAGGCCTTACTTCCAGGCAGGAATGTATTATGTTGAAACCAACCGCGATCTGAACCAGGCAGTTGAATGGTTTGATAAAGCAATTGCTCAGAATCCAAATGCATTCTGGGTTTATCACCAGAAGGCAAATGCACTGGCAAAATTAGGAAAGAAAGAAGATGCCAGGGTTGCTGCAAACAAATCAATGGAACTGGCAAAGAAAGCAGAGAATGCTGATTATGTGAAGCTGAATGAAGACCTGATCAGGAATCTTAAATAAGAAAAAGATTTGATTGTGCTAACTGAAACCCGCCACTGGCGGGTTTTTTACTGCATGAAAGGGATGCCAGGGAGTAATCTCAAATGTGAAACGAATATTATTCTATTCTTTTTTTACCTGCAACACCATTTAACAATAAACTGAAAATGATCACCCCAAAGGCACCAATAGGATTCAGCCAGAGAAACCCAAGTTTGAAATCAAGTGAAGGAATTTTGGTGCAGGTAAAAACAATGATCACGAGCAATTCAGCAAGTATGGCAGCATAAAAAACGGTATTCCCGCTTTTGATGTTTTTGAAAAAGAAAGCCACCAGGAAAATGCCGAGTATCACACCATAAAACAAAGAACCAAGGATGTTCACTGCTTCAATCAGACTGTTCCCTACATTATAGGTGAACATGGCAACAACAATACAAAACAAGCCCCAACCCAACGTATACCACTGTGATAAATGGTATTCTCTTTCCGGTAAAATAGCTTTTTTGGAGAACCGCCTGTGAAAATCAATCATGGTACTGGAGGCAAGTGAATTTAAAGCGGCAGCAATACTACCCCATGATGCAAGAAAAATGATAGCGATCAATAGACCTACAAGTCCGGCAGGTAAATAGGCTACAACAAAACTGAGGAAAATATAATTGGTATCATTATTATCTCCTCCTGTTACACTTATCCACCCTTTAACTTTTGACCGCAGACTGTCGCTCACCAATTGCTGCTGTTTTAATTGTGCACCCGCTGTTTCTTTGAGTTCATCATTACCCTGGTCAGCAGCCAGGGAAAACAATTCAACTGTTCTTTGTTTTTCAATGGCCACCTGGTTGTACCGGTGCTGGGCCAACTTTAATGAATCTGAATAAATGGAGTTTTCAAGTTTATTCAATTGCGCATCATTAAAAAATATCGGTGCTTTATGAAACAGATAAAAAGCAAAAACAAGTGCTCCTATCAATAAAATAAGAAATTGCATGGGTACTTTAACCAATCCATTCAGCAATAACCCTAAACGGCTTTCAGCCACCGAACTGGCTGTAAGATACCGGCCTACCTGCGACTGGTCGGTTCCGAAATAGGATAGCGCCAGAAAAAAACCACCAATGATCCCACTGAATATATTATACTGGTCACTCCAGTTAAAGCCTTCCTTTGTAATTCCTGTTGTAATGATATTCATTTTCCCAAGCGAGCCACTTACCTGCAAAGCATCTGTAAATCCAACATTGGCGGGAAGCATGTTCACTACCATATAGGCAGCAAGGAACATCCCCGTAAAAATGATGATGAGCTGCAATTGTTGTGTATAGGCTACTGCTTTTGCTCCACCACTCACGGTATAGATGATGAGCAACCCGCCCATGAAAATATTTGTCCAGTAGATATTCCAGTCAAACAGGGAGGAAAGAATAATGGATGGCGCAAAAACACTGATGCCGGTTGACAAACCTCTTTGCAATAAAAATAAAAACGAGGTAAGGCTTCTTGTTTTCCCGTCAAACCGGTCTTCAAGATACTGGTACGCTGTATAGATCTTAAGCCTGTGAAAGATCGGAACAAAAAATATACAGATCACAACCATGGCTATGGGCAGTCCAAAATAATACTGCACAAACCTCATTCCATCTGTATATGCCTGCCCGGGTGCCGAAATAAAAGTAATGGCGCTGGCCTGGGTACCCATGATGCTCAATAAGATCAATCCACCATTCATGCTCCTGTTGGATAAAAAATATCCATCAAGGTTATGGGTGGTCCTGCTTCTGTATATGCCATAAATAATTACGGCAACCAGCGTAAGTACAAGAATGATCCAATCAAGTTGACTCATGAAAGTGCTTTAGTGAATACATAAAAAACTATGATCAGAAAAACAAGAAAACCTATCACCAACACATACCAGTGAGTCCAGGATCTGAATAAAGGAACTTTGTCTTTGTCGGGCATCATATTCATGTGAAAATAGGAAAATGTGAAAATGTGAAATTATTTGTTACGGTAACGTCTGCCATCATTCAATGCTTCACCTTCTCCTTATCAGTGTCATACTCAGCAAACCAATCACCAGTCCAATGATCAGTCCGAAGTGAACCCGCCGAATGAATATCCCGATGATCAAACCGATAATGATGGAAATGGCAAAACCCATGTTTGCCCTGGTACGGTCAGGATTCTTTTGTGACATTTAAAATTCTTTTTTGCGGTTGAGCGCAATGAGATTGGCCATTAACCTGTAAGCTCCCGGTACAGCTGCGGGTAGCTCCCTGAAGAATACGAGTCCGGTATAGGTAAAGAAACCCTTTCCATATTTAGAAATGATCAGGCTTCCATCATCAGCTCTTTCTCCAGGATCATTCATACTGAATATCGGTTGAAAGGCAGTATCATAATTTGCAGCATGATAAATACTTCTTTCCTGGATCCATCCTTCAAAATCCTTAGCAGTGATCCTGTTCGGGAAATTAAGTACGGGATGCCCGGGTTGTAAAAATTTCACTTCTGCATTTTCATCTGTGATGCGCGACCTGCTGATGTTAAAAGGATAAGGGCCGATTTTAGCTTTCACAGGTCCAAGGTTACTACTCGTATTGTATTGCACGATCAGGTTGCCGCCATCCTCTACATATTTCATCAGCCTGTCATAATACCTGTTCAGCCATTCATTGGTATTATATGCTCTTACACCTGTAATGATGGCATCGAACTGCTCCAGGTTATTACGCGACAATTCCTTTTCAGTTAGAATGCTTACAGTATATCCCATTTGTTCCAGTGCTTCCGGAACTTTATCGCCTGCCCCGGTGATGTAACCGATGGTTTTTCCATGGGTCTTAAGATCCATATTGAGCAGGGTGATGGCATCTTCAAAAAAATAATTTATGGACGGGATATGATCGTAGCTGATGTTGCGCAGGGCCAGGTTGGCCTTATGTTCTTCCCGGTCATTTTTATAATGTACGGAACCATATAACTGGTCGGTCTGGTCATTTTCCATTTGCTTACTGTCAAGCGTAAAAGGATAGGTTTCGGACTGGGATCTTTCAAGAACCAGGTCACTTCCTTTTATTGTCTTATCATAATGCAGCGATCTGATGTGCGTCTCCGTTTCAGTACCCCTTATCCTTTTGTTTGCTGTTACCTGTAATTGAATGGGGTATTTTTTATCCTGGTCTTTTTTGAACAACAGAACTTCCGGACTTGTAAGAACGGTTGCAGCCGGAATAATGGTTAGCGGCTGGTATACTTCGCCCTTTACAGGATCGGTATATTTATATTTAACAGGTTTCCTGAAAACAAAATCCTGCCCGGCTATGTTGATCTTAAAATTTACTTCCAGTGCAGGTTGAATATCCGGCATACCAATATTTTCCTGCCTGCTTACATTGTAATAACCAGGATTCATTTTTTGCCCGAGCCAGTACGGTTGGGTGATCTCGTTTTCAACCGGAACGGTTACCGAGGTTACATGATTTTTATTCAGCGGCAAAGGAATGTCTTTTTTGATGGAAAAAGCAGGTCCCTTAAACTGATCATCCAAACCGGAAATACTTTGTAACAAGGTTTGAACACCCAGCCTGTTATTGATCACAAAATTCAATCGCACCGAATCTTCCTGAACAGCATACGGTGTATTGGTAAAACTTTCTATCCATAAACCACTTGCTGCTTCTACCAGGTTTTGCACTTCATTCAATTTCCTGTTGCGCCAATATCCTGCCGGAAGTGTTTCCAGGGTTTTATATAAGTTCACAAGAGCAGGTACTGAGTTCTGTGGTTTTGTAAAATCATAGGCCCTGATGATCTCATTCACCATACTTTCTATTTTTTGACCACCCTCAACACGTTTCCAGGTTGTATTCACATCGTCAAAAAGATCGTTGCGTTGCTCAGGTCCACCGGTAAGCCTGAAATATTCCAACGCTTCCCCCCTGTTGCTTGCAGCACCAAAGCCCTGGCTTTTATGCTGACTGCGGCTTTGCCCTGCTATCTCGCCATAACTTTTTCCCAATACAGGATTATATCCTCCAACATCTACAATAAAAGATCCGGGTGGCGGTGTGGCGTTTCCAAAATTGAATCCATTCCACAAGATCCTTTTGGCCTGCCAGGGTTGCACATATTTTAACTGGTCAGGAAAACGGCCAGGGTCGGCAGCCGCAGTAAATGCTTCATTGGCAAGTATAGCCGAACCTGTGTGATGACCATGGCCACCTTCGCCTGTGGTTGGAAATCTCGTTATGATCACATCAGGCTGAAATTTCCTGATAACCCATACCACATCGGAAAGAACTTTCTCTTTATCCCATTTATCAAAGGTTTCTACCGGTGTTTTTGAATAACCAAAATCAAATGCGCGGGTAAAAAATTGTTCTCCTCCGTCAATCCTCCTCGCGGCCAGCAACTCCTGTGTTCTGATGAGTCCAAGTTCAATTCCCTGCTCTTCACCTATCAGGTTTTGTCCTCCATCGCCCCTGGTAATGGATAAATATCCTGTGCGGTATAATTTGTCTTTGGAGAAATAAGTGATCAGTCTTGTGTTTTCATCATCGGGATGTGCAGCAACATAAAGTACACTGCCCAGCACATTGAGCTTTTTAAGATCCTGATAAATGTCTGCAGAGGAGGATGAATGCTGAGCGAAAGCTGAAAGCTGATGGCCAATAGCCATGATCAGAAGGAAAGCCAGTCTTTTCATTAAAATGTTTTTCTGAAAGGGTGATAATGTATCCAAAGAAACAAAAATCAGTTTATTTGATTGAGCCGCCGGTAATTTTTAACAGTCGGAGTGAGGAATCAAGCTGTTTTCAACCTGAAACCAACGGTTAAACCTGAATTAAGACGTTCAGTATTTGAAATAATGGTCTTAAACATTTATTATAAAACCTGTTTCGTAAACCATTAAAATCGGAACATGAAATTATTGTCCAACCAAAAACACCGCGTTGGCAAACATCAGCTTTCCATTTTCCCAGAAACTTCTGAACAACACATTATCGGCCAGGTAGGTTACCGTACCATTTCCTATTTCCTGTACTCCAAATAAAAGTCCATCCTGCAAACGGTTCTGAAGTTTGGATCCAACAAATCCTGCCACCTGTTTTTCCTTTTTTATAACGCCTACATTCCATCCGCCATCTTTGATAAAATCATAAATATTATCATCGTATTTCAACGTGTAATAATAAGAGGGGAATCCAAAACCAAGGGGATGCGTATTATCAAGTTCCACCCTGAATATGGATCCGGGGGTCATACTGGGAATAAAATCCCTTTCCCTGTTTTCATATCTTTTTAATAATTCATAATCATCATTATCATCATCTCCATCATCTGATTTTTTCAATTTAACCGACCAGTCCTGTTTTGCCAGCTGAGCCACTGCATTCTCCAAAGCCACAACATGACCTCCTCCCTGGATCCAGTTGCGGAATGCTTCGGTTTGGGCTTTATCATTTAAAAAACGATAATTTCCGTCAGGCAATACCACCAGATCAAAATCGCTCCACCGCATGCGCGCCAGGTCATTCTGGTTGATGAGCGTAACAGGATATCCTATTTCCTTATCGAAATAATGCCATACCTCACCGGCAGCATTTGAATTGATGCCTTCACCCGTTATCAGCGCTATTCTTCTTGATGATAATGGACGGATCCTGGAACTTCCAAAATCATATCCCCTGTCAACAAATCCACTTTGAACTGGCACGAGCTGTATTCCATTTTCATTGGCCATCTTTCTTACATCATTCCACAGATCACCATAATACTGGTTGCTGGTCTTTAAAATAATAATGGCACCCCTGTCGAAAGCAATGCCCCCGGATTCAAAAGGATGTTCACTTACTCTTACCCTGATCCCTTTTTGCATTAAACCGGTGGCCAGTTTAACGCTGTTGAGGCCAGACCAGCGGAATACATAGGCATAGGGATCAGACTCCGCACTATTCACCACCTTTTCTCCGGCCATTAAACTATTTGACCGCACCGGATTTTTAACCGCATAGCCGTTCAACCCATATGCGTATGGAAGCGCCCACGCGGTGATGTCATATGTATTGGAATCAACTACCATTGTATTGGGTTCAAACAATACTTTCACCAGGGCGCCTTTGGGCTGCGTAGTGTGTATCACAAGATCAGAAGCTGTAACATTGAAACTCTCTTCTTTACCTGTATGATAATTATAGCCCCTGTAATTTCCCGGGCTGGCTGAATGCACAACTATCCTGTTCTTTGCAAGCAGATCCTGCAACCTCATTATTTTTTGCCTGTCCTGGTCAGCATATTTTATAACATAGGATTTGTATTGGTCAACCTTTCCATCAATGGCATCTGAAAAATATTTCTGAAACTGGTTCACCAGTTGTTGTGAATGAAGTGAGGATATTTCAATAGTGCTTAAAGAAGTGGTGTGATGATGATTGATGCGGTCAAGTAAAGTGAGGGTATCGCCTTCCTGCGTTAAAACGGCAGCGCCCCCCGCTGGGCCCCCACCCTGCTCATAGGTCATACCAATGGCTCCGTTATAGATCGGGTAGGTATCACCGTAAGAAGGGTATAGAAGGTCGAAAACTTCCCTGGTGAAATAAAGCCATCCATTTTCATCAAAATATTTAGCATGATTCCTGCCAATGTCAAATTGAAAATCTCTCTGCCATTTGGTGATCACTTCATGATAAGGCTGTGCAGCCGGGGCAAAGTAGTAAGGATTATTGATACCCTGTTCATGAAAATCCACATGAACCTGTGGCATCCATTCATGATAAAGCTTCATCCTTTGTTCAGATTCCACCTGCGTTTGCCATGCCCAGTCGCGGTTCAGGTCAAAATTGTAATGATTGGTTCTGCCTCCCGGCCATGGCTCCCTGTGTTCTCTTGCAATGAGCGATGGATTATAACTGGTACCTGTTACGGAATTGAACCAGTTCACATACCTGTCACGTCCATCGGGATTCAGACAGGGGTCAATGATCACCACTGTATGCTGCAACCATTTTTTCGTGTGCTGGCTGGAAGGATCAACCAAAGAATAAAGTGTGGCCATTCCCGCTTCAGATGATGAGGTTTCATTACCATGCACATTATAACTTAACCATACAATAGCCGGGGCATTGTTTACATTACCACCGCCGGCCATGCCTGCAAGTGCAAGATTATTTTTACGGATGTTTTCAAGATTGGAAATATTTCCGGAAGTGGAAACATAGGCAACCATCAACAACCTTCCTTCATTTGTTTTTCCATATTCGCTGATCTTAACCATGGAAGGCACAGCAGCTGCCACATGCCTGTAGTATTCTACAATTTTCCAGTGGGGGGTATACCGGCTGCCCAGTGAATAGCCAAGAAATTCCTCGGGCGATTTCAATTGCGC
Source organism: uncultured Chitinophagales bacterium (assembly GCA_946886475.1). The sequence continues at coordinate 11,463 of CAMPIQ010000042.1, forward strand.
AAAAGATGATAGCTGAAAAAATAAAACAGAAAAGAATAACCCTGCCAGACATTTGACCATGACAAAAATTTATTAGGCAATATTATAAACTAATCAACAACCAGATAAAACAAAAGTCCCCCTGCAGGCAGGGGGACCGGTGCCATCGGACAGTTTAGGTGAAAGCAAATGGCGACCAAAAAAAATTTAAGAATTACTGCATAAAAACAAATCTAAGATAACATCCTTTTAAATATTTTACATACATCCGTACCTGTTTGTAACTTCCGCCTATGAAAAGATCTCATCTTATATTTTTTTTATTTGCGTTTTTTTCCTGCAAAACGCCTTCGAAGATAGTTCACACGGCCATTGACCCATACAATTATACCATCAGCAAAAAAGTTGTGGCCGGCAATGGCGCAGTGGTATCGGCCCATCCCCTGGCCAGCAAGGTAGGTGTTGAAATTATGAAGCAGGGAGGTAATGCCATAGATGCGGCCATTGCAACACAGCTTGCTTTGTCCGTTGTTTATCCAAATGCCGGTAACCTTGGAGGCGGGGGTTTTATGGTAGCCAGGTTGTCCGGTGGTGAAACCGTTTCACTTGACTACAGGGAAAAAGCGCCGGCTGCTGCCCACCGGGATATGTACCTTGATAAAGAAGGTAATGTTATAAAAGGATTGAGTATTCATGGTCATTTATCCAGTGGTGTGCCGGGAACGGTTGCAGGCTTATTTGAAAGTGCTAAATATTCCAGGCTTCCATTTAAGCAACTGATCCAGCCGGCGATTGACCTTGCAGAAAAAGGATTTGTGATCACTCAGCGGGAAGCCAGGTCATTAAATAACCTGCAGGATGAATTGCAACAGTACAATACCATGCCCAATGCTTTTCAAAAAACCATTTTATGGAAAGAGGGTGATACCCTTGTACAAAAAGATCTTGCCAATACTTTAAAAAGAATACAGGATGATGGACTTAAGGGTTTCTATGAAGGCAGAACGGCACAACTGGTAGCCGATGAAATGAAAAGAGGGGGCGGCATCATCACCATGGACGACATGAAAAATTATAGGGCTGTATGGAGAACACCCACGAGATTTACATATAAGGGGTATGAGGTGATCAGTATGCCAATGCCAAGCAGCGGAGGCACACTCCTTTACCAGATGATGAAGATGGTGGAAGACAGGCCACTTGCTTCATATGGCTTTCATTCACCGGAAGCCGTTCAGTTAATGACAGAAGTGGAACGAAGGGCTTATGCAGACAGGTCGGAATACATGGGTGATGCGGATTTTTATAAAGTACCACCGGAAATTACAACTGAAGCATATCTTAAGGAAAGGATGAAGGATTTCCAACCAGGGGTGGCCGGCAACAGCACCAAAGTAAAACCAGGACTGATGGCAGCTGAGAGTGAAGAAACCACCCACCTGAGTGTAATAGATGCAGAGGGTAATGCGGTTTCAGTAACTACCACACTGAATAATTCATATGGAAGTAAAACTGTTGTTGGAGGTGCCGGCTTTTTTTTGAATGACGAAATGGACGATTTCAGCTCAAAACCCGGCATACCCAATATGTATGGCGCCCTTGGCGGTGAAGCCAATGCCATTGAACCTGGAAAAAGAATGTTGAGCGCCATGACGCCTACCGTTGTACTAAAAGATAATAAACCCTTCCTGGTGGTTGGTACCCCCGGCGGAACAACCATTCCTACCTCGGTTTTTCAAACCATAGTGAACATTATTGATTTTAACCTGAGCACGGAAGATGCCGTGTACAAGCCAAAATTTCATCACCAGTGGTTTCCGGACCGCATCGACATTGAAAAATCCTTCCCTGAAAGCACGCAGAAAGCACTGGAAGAAATGGGATATAAATTTTATGAAAGGAATGGAATTGGCCGCACTGAGGTGATTAAGGTATTACCCGATGGTAGATTTGAAGCCGTAGCAGATATCCGCGGCGATGACCATGCGGAAGGGTATTGAGGTGAATTGACGAACGTCAATCGGCAAGCCTCAATCGTGAATGACCGAAATTCAGAAATTAAGAAATAACCTGTTCTTCAATTGCCGGTTGCTTTAATAACCAAACATGTCAATAGAAAATATTTATCTGGAATCCGTTATAAAAAGATTCAAAGAATATAAGGAACTGGCTGACAAATCTTTTGCCCGGTTAAAAGATGATGATTTTCATTTTACGCCCAATGAAGCATCAAACAGCATTGCTGTCATTATCCAGCATATGCATGGTAATATGATGAGCCGTTGGACAAACTTTCTTTCAGAAGATGGTGAAAAAGACTGGAGGAAAAGAGATGATGAATTTGAAATTCATGATTTCACACAACAGCAATTGATCAATAAATGGGAAGAAGGATGGAAAATTCTTTTTGATGTACTGGAATCATTGAAACCTGCGGATCTCTCTGGTACCATCACGATCCGGAACCAGCCCCTCATCGTTATCGATGCCATCAACAGACAGCTTGCTCATTATAGTTCACACGTAGGGCAGATCATCTATATAGCAAAGTGGATCAGGAACCAGGAATGGCAATCGCTTTCTATTCCAAAAGGAAGTAAAAAGTAAAAAACCTCCTGCTCTCCAGTCAGTTTTTTGCCTTTTGCCTTTCGACTTTCAACTCCCGACTTCCGACTTCCCGCATTTTCCCCTCTTTCCCCTATTTTTACCGCTTTTTACGCATATGTTCAAACCCGGGTTTACCCTTTTGCTCCTGATATGTTCTTCTTTTTGCCAGGCACAACCGGAAGTCAGCATTTTCGCCGGTCCTCAGCTTACGTCCGCAAAATATACCGTAAATGATATCAAACAGCCTGTTAAAGCCAAGCCGTCGGTGATGTTTGGAGCTGCCATGAAAGTTGAATTTGACAACCAGCTGTATTTTTTCCCATCTGTATATTATAATCACAAAGGATACAAGGTTACCCTGAACAATCCATCATTTCCTCCAACTGAACTGGCTAAAAATAATAATACCAGCATTCACACTATTGAGGTGCTTCCATTACTTCAGTTTGATTTTAATAAAAAACCGGCACATTCTTTTGTAAGGTTCGGACCATCCATTGACTTTGCCATTTACGGTTATGAAAGATTTGATGCCAGATATCCTAACGGTTCTGAACGTGCGATTTCCAGGCCCATGGTATTCAGCTTTGCTGATTATGGTTATGTTACGGCATCTGTTAACTTTCATTTGGGATATGAAAATCCGGACTGGATGATCTTTGGTTTTTACCAGCATGGTTTCGGAAGTTTTAACAATGCAGATGGAGGACCAGTCATTCTTCACAGGGTGGCCGGCGCTGCTTTTGGATGGAAACTTTGGAAATAGTTCATAAAGGGTAGTTCGTAACCGCTACCATTCCTGCAGGGCAATCTACTGATTCCGCTACAGGAACGATCCCCACCCTGCCAAATAACCGGGAAGTTTCACCCTCCCTAAATATTTGTTTCCTTTTAGCGTTTGTACATTTGCGCGGACTTGACGAATACCTACTTTTACAATAAACAAATTCACCCTGAGGAAATCGTTTAAAATATTTCTTCGCGTACTGCTGGGGATCCTGGTACTGATCCTGCTGGCCTATGGTTTTCTGCAAACGGATACCGGTCAAAACTGGCTGGCCAGGCAGGTAACCAAAAAACTTTCCCGTGACCTGCAAACCCGCATTTCCATTAAACATGTCAGCATCGGCTTTTTCAACTTCAATAAAATGGATCTTGAAGGAGTGCTGGTTGAAGACCAGAAACAGGATACTCTTTTGTATGCAGGCAAATTTCAGGTGCGCATAACCGACTGGTTCTTTTTTAAAGACAAGGCAGAATTAGAATACGTAGCACTTGAAGATGCGCTGATACATTTCAACCGAAAAGATTCCGTTTGGAATTATCATTTTCTTGAAGAATATTTTTCTACTTCTTCCGATACCTCCGCTAACAAAAAATCAGGCATTGAGTTCGACCTCAAAAAAGTGGTCATGAAAAATGTATTGTTCAAACAAACAGATGCCTGGAAAGGAAGCAATATGGTGGTACAGGTTGGAGGCCTCAATATGGATGCCAGGGAAATTACCCTTAGTAATAAAACCGTGGATGTTTCCAGCCTGGTATTGAACGATCCTTTTTTTTCAACCTATAATTATAAAGGAAACGATAATACACCTGCAGATACTGCAACAGGTAATAATATTGAGGCTGCGAAAAGATCACCACAGGAATGGAGGATATTCTTCGGCAATGTTAAGATCAATAATGGCCGGTATAAAAATGATAATGGAAGTTTAACAACCACCCTTCCTTATTTTGATGGAAAACATATTGACTTTGGCAGTATCAATGGTACGCTTTCCAATATCGGATGGACAAAAGATACGGTGTCAGGTGAAATAAGTCTTTCCTCCGTTGAAAGAAGCGGCTTCACCGTGAAAACCCTGAAGGCAAAAACTACTTTCCACCCCCAGGCTATGATATTTGAAGACCTCTATCTTCAGACCAATCAAAGCACCATTGGAAATTTTTTCGCCATGAGGTATGACGACATCACCAGCATGAATAATTTTATTCATGATGTGGTAATGGAGGCCAATTTCAACCAGGCAAAGATTTCCAGTGATGATATTGCATTCTTTACGCCTGATGTAAAATCATGGAACAGGAATATCAGGATTGATGGTGAAGTAAAAGGTACAGTTGACGGACTTTCTTCCAGCGACCTCCGGATCTGGGCCGGTAATGACACCTATGTTCATGGCGCAGTAAGCGTAGTGGGATTACCAAAGATCAATGAGACCCTGATCAATATTGATGCGGAAGAATTGAGAACCACCTACCGTGATGCGGTAAGCTTTATCCCTGCCATCAGGAATGTTACCACACCGGATCTCAGAAAATTATCCTACCTCCGGTTCAGGGGCACTTATACCGGCTTTATCAATGATTTTGTAACCTACGGTACCCTGCAAACCAATCTTGGCACGCTGCATACCGATCTCAATATGAAATTTCCACGGAATGGCCAGCCTTCATATTCCGGAAGTTTTTCAACCGATGGTTTCCAGCTTGGACAATTTTTTAACAGTGACCAGTTAGGAATTCTTGCCTTCAATGGAAAGGTAAAGGGAAGGGGATTTGAATGGCAGACACTGGATATGGATATTGACGGCACCATCAAAAAGATTGAGTACGGCGATTATATTTATCAGAACATTACTGCAAAAGGAAATTTATCAAACCGCTTATTCAATGGCAACTTTGCCATGAACGATCCCAATGCCCAGCTTACATTGGACGGCCTTGTTGACCTGCGGGGAAAGAAACCGTTGTTCAATGTAAAAGCAGACATAGCGCATGCCAACCTGCAGGCCCTGCAACTGACCAAAGACGATATCCGTCTGAATGGAAAATTTAACCTGGATCTCGAAGCCAGTTCTCTATCCGACCTTTTAGGTTCTGCAAGGATCTATGATGCATCACTTACAAGCAATGGAAAAAAACTTTCGTTTGATTCGCTAGTAGTAGCCTCATTTTATGAAAATGGACTGAAGCGTTTCACAGCAGTTTCAAATGAATTTGATGTGGACATAAAGGGAGATTTTGACCTTGAAGGATTGCCTGATGCATTTACGGTTTTCCTTAGCCGTTATTATCCTTCCTATATCAGGGCGCCACGCAATGTAAAACCGCAGGTCTTTGAATTTGATATTACAACCGGAATAGTTGAAGATTATATTGGTTTGATCGATAAAAGACTGGCTGGCTTTAATAACAGCCATATCACAGGCTCTTTAAATACAACTGCCAATACCATGACAGTTGATGCTGACATACCTCATTTTGGTTTTGAGCAATATGAGTTCTCCGATATTCAGTTAAAAGGAAGTGGTGATTTTACCAAACTGATGCTGACAGGTGAGGTATCAAATGCGCAGATCGGCGACAGCCTGTTTTTTCCACAAACCGCATTTACCATCCAGGCAAGCAATGATGTTTCTGATATTACTGTAAATACCACTTCAAACCAGGCCATCAACCAGGCCAATCTTTCCGCTCAGGTTAAAACATTCAGTGATGGAGCAGCCATAATATTAAATCCTTCAACATTTATTTTGAATGGTAAAACCTGGAATATTGAACAGGGCGGCGAATTGAACTTCAGAAAGAATACTGTTGTGCAGGGACAGGTGGTTTTAAAAGAATCCAACCAGGAGATCAGGCTTTGGACCGCGCCGGACCCGCTTGGAAACTGGAACAATCTTCACGTTGCCTGGCAGCATATCAACCTTGGCGACATCTCTCCTTTTATTACAAAAGCATACAGGTTTGAAGGTCTTGTATCAGGACAGGCAACCATTGAAGATCCTACCAGCAGGTTAAATGTTACCGGAACTTTCAACGCCACTGAACTGAGAATTGATAACGATTCCATTGGTGGATTCAGGGGCACGATAGCATATAATAATAAGACGGGAATGCTTACGGCAAAGGCCAGCAATACCGACCCTGAACACCAGATAAACGTGGATGTTGCCATGGACCTGAAAGACAGTGCCAATGCATTCCGCGACAGGATCAGTACCAGCTTTTCAAATTTTGAACTTAAATACCTTAACCGCTTTCTTGGTAGTTTGTTTTCTGATATCAATGGATATGTTACGGGTACATTTGATATTTTAGGAGAAGGTAGCAACCAGGATTTTATAGCAAAAGCAAAAATAAAAGACGGCAGCTTCCTGGTAAATTTCACACAGGTAAAATACTGGATCAACGATACGGAATTTGAAATGCGTAAGGACACCATTGACCTGGATGGTATCCGACTGAGAGATAAGGATGGAAATATGGCCATTACCTCCGGTTTTATCAGGCACAATAGTTTCCGCGATATGTATTATGATATCAAAGTGGAAACCGTTTCTAACCGCATGCAATTATTGAACACCGGAGAAAGCGATAACCAGCAGTTCTTTGGAAGGGCCTGGGGCGGAGGAACTTTTGTTTTGCACGGACCCCAGTCAGACATGCTGATGGATATCAACATCAGGGCTTCCGACCAGGACGATTCTTATATTACACTTCCTCCATCCGAGACCCGTGAAAGCGGACAGGCTAATTTTTTGGTGGAAAGAAAATATGGCCGTGAAATGACACCCCAGTCATTGGGCCTTCCTTCCAATCTTCATTATGATGTAAGACTGGCTTCAAATCCCAGGGTTCAGATTGAGGTGATACTTGATGAGTTAACCAGGGATGCCATCAGGGGCCGCGGTACCGGTAACCTCAGGATCACTTCTGGTACATCAGAACCATTAACCATCCAGGGACGCTACAATATTTCAGAAGGAAATTATTTATATACTTTCCAGTCATTGCTTAAACGCCCGTTTGAATTAAGACCTGGGGCCAATAATTTTATTCAGTGGGATGGTGATCCTTACGAAGCAACGGTAAACCTGGAAGCGGTTTATACCGCACAGGACGTGAGTTTTGCCCCGCTTGCCGGAAATGTATTCACACGTGAATTTGCCTCACAGAGAGACGACGTAAATGTGGTTGCCACGCTAACAGGGAATCTTTTCAGTCCCTCATTTTCATTCGACCTGGAATTTCCCAATTCAAATCCGGATTATAACACACCCGATTTTCAACTGGCATTACAGCAAATTGAGAACAATCAGAATGAATTATACAAACAGGTTACCTACCTGATTGTTTTCAACAGTTTTGCACCATTTGAAAATACCGTGAACACTACAGGTGTAAACCCCTTTGGTGAATTCACTTACAATACACTTTCCGGTTTGTTGTTTGGCAAGATAAATGAACAGCTCAACAAGATCCTTTCAGGCATATTGCAAAACAATAATGCTACATTATTATTTACAGGCTCTCTGTACAACAGTAATGTATTCGATCAGAATGCAAGGGGTGAATTCAGGTTACCCAATCAAAGTCTTGTAAACCTTGGTATCGGCCTGCCCCTGTTCAAGGACCGTGCTCATTTTACCGTGGGCGCTACGCTCGATGTTCCTTTGAGTTCCGACTTCCAGCAAAGCATTCGCCTGTTCCCTGATGTAACACTTGAATTACTGGTAAACAAATCAGGGTCGGTTAAGGCAACCTTCTTCTATCGCAGAAATATAGATTTCCTTACCGGAAATACAGTAAGTCCTATTATTCCACGCAGGTATGGCGCGAGCATAGGTTATGGAAAGGATTTTAATTCACTTGGTGAATTATTCCGTGGAAAGAAAAAACAGGTTGCTGATACTCTGCCGGCAACCGATACTACCGGCACCCGTTAGTCCTCTAGAATTTCATGACCGAGTTTATCCCTTTTTGTCTGCAGGTATTTCTTATTGTGCGGATTGGGTTCCACTCTTAAAGAAATATTATCTACTATCTCCAATCCATAGCCAATCAGGCCTACACGTTTTTTAGGATTATTGGTAAGCAGTCTTAATTTGGTCACCCCCAGGTGGCGCAGGATCTGCGCACCAACACCATAATCACGCTGGTCTGTCTGGAAACCCAGGTGCAGGTTGGCTTCTACCGTATCCATTCCCTGTTCCTGCAGCCGGTATGCTTTTAATTTGTTGAGCAAACCAATACCCCTGCCCTCCTGATTCATATAAAGGATAACACCTGTACCTTCTTTTTCAACCATTTCCATGGCCTTATGTAATTGTTCACCACAATCGCATCGCATGGATGCCAGTATGTCGCCCGTAAAACAGGAGGAATGCACGCGCACCATAACGGGATCTTCGGGTTTCCATGAACCTTTCACCAGAGCAAGGTGCTCATTGCTTGAGTTTTTCTCCTGAAAGGCCACCAGTTTGAAATGACCGTACAGCGTAGGCATGTCCACACTCACTATCTCCTCAATAAGAGAATCTCTCCTGATCCGGTATTCTATCAGGTCTTTGATGGATATGATCTTAAAATCAAATTTTTTGGCTATTTGTTTCAGTTCGGGAAGTCTTGCCATTGAACCGTCATCATTCATTATTTCAACGAGTACACCGGAGGGTTCAAATCCGGCCAGTCTTGCCAGGTCCACTGCCGCTTCGGTATGACCGGCACGGCGCAACACGCCTCCTTTTTTAGCTCTCAGCGGAAATATATGTCCGGGTTTCCCCAGGTCTTCCTGCCTGGTCTCCGGATCTATCAGGGCCTGAATGGTCTTTGAACGGTCGTGGGCTGATATACCCGTGGTACATCCATATCCTAACAGATCAACGGATACGGTAAAGGCAGTTTCATGAAGAGCCGTATTATTATTGACCATCAGCTCCAAACCTAGCGTGTCACATCTTTCTTCCAGCAGGGCAACACAGATCAGTCCCCGTCCGTGCTTACTCATAAAATTGATCACTTCGGGAGTAACGTTCCTTGAAGCAGTAATAAAGTCACCTTCATTTTCCCTGTCCTCATCATCTACTACTATTACAAGTTTTCCCAGTTTGATATCCTCGATTGCACTTTCAATAGAATCCAGCATGAATGTTTTTTTACAAAATTAAGAACAACGGTCTGCACTGTAGATACGTATAAAACTAAAAGATGGTAAAATGCAGCATGGACAAGCTTTAAACTGTCTCTCCGATTGGTTACATAATGTTAATATTTGGCTATATTTAAAATAGGAATTATCCTTTTCTTTGCAACCGAAAATAATTATTACATATGCTTAAGAGAATCTTGTGCCTGCTGACAGTTACCCTGTTGGCTTCCACCTTCGTTTTTTCGCAAGTTACCACCAGTAGTCTTACGGGTACAGTTAAAGATGCCGCGGGCGAATCGCTTGGTGGTGCATCGGTTTCTGCTACCCACCAGCCTTCCGGTACAAAGTATTCAACAATTTCACAACAAAGCGGACAGTTTACCATCTCAAATATGAGAGTAGGTGGTCCTTACCTTGTAGAGGTAACATTTGTAGGACATGAGCCACAGCGATATGAGGATATCTTTCTGAAACTGGCCGAAGCTTATATTCTTGATATTTCATTGCGCAGGGCAGATGCTGCCCTGGAAAATGTAGTGATCACCACTACCAACCGCAGTTCCATTTTAAATGCCAACAGAACAGGCGCCGTAACCAATGTTACCAGCCGCGAACTTCAACGGTTACCCAGTATTACCCGAAGTATTAATGATTTTACAAGGTTAACCCCCCAATCCAATGGCGCATCCATTGGCGGTGGTAATTACAGGCAGAATTACATTACAGTTGATGGTTCTGACTTTAATAACACCTTTGGTATTGGTACCAACCTGCCTGCAGGCGGTTCACCAATTTCACTTGATGCGCTGGATGAGATCTCTGTGAACGTTACGCCTTACGATATCCGCCAGTCTGGTTTTATCGGAAGTGCGGTAAATGCAGTTACCCGTTCAGGAACTAACCGTTTCCAGGGCTCAGTTTATCGTTACTGGCGTTCTGAAAAACAACAGGGCGATGAAGTGGACGGTGTTAAGTTCACAAGACCCCCGTTTGAATTTGAACAATATGGTGCACGTATCGGCGGACCCATTATCCAGAATAAATTGTTCTTTTTCATAAATTATGAAACTGAGAACCAGCCCAAAATTGTTCAAACAAGAGTGGCAACCCGTACAGGTGTACCAGTTACGCCAAATACAGCACGTCCTACTTCAGCCGATCTTGATATGATCAGCAATTATTTGAGAACCAATTATGGTTATGAAACCGGTCCATACGATAATTACAGCACTGAGATCGAAAGAACCAAGTTGCTGGCCAGGATCGACTGGAATATCAGCGACAAACACCGTTTCAACATCCGTTACAACCAGGTTGAGGGTGGTGAACCCAATCCACCAAGTACTTCCACATCAGGAACAGGTAATTCATATGCATTCGGACAGGGCCGTACGGACCAGAATGCAATGTGGTTCAAGAATTCAAACTATTTCCAGGGAGCCAATTTCTATTCACTGGCAGCTGAACTCAATTCACAGCTGGGAAGCAGGTTCTCAAATACGCTGCGTGGTACCTATACTTTACAGGATGATTCAAGGGAATCTGACAGTCAGGATTTTCCCTTTGTTGACATTCTGAAAGATGGTACACCATATACATCTTTTGGATATGAATTATTTTCAAAGGGTAATCTTAGAAAAGTAAAGACCTATTCATTTGTTGATAACCTTACCTATGTGGCAGGTAAGCATACCGCAACTTTTGGTGCCCAGTTTGATCTGAGTGAAACCATTAACGGTTTCCAGCGGTTTGCAACCAGCTATTACAGGTTTGCATCCTGGGATGATTTTGTAAATGGAGCGAATCCAACAGATTTTGCGCTTACCTATTCACTGCTTCCCGGATTTCAACAGGCCTTCCCAAGCTTTAAATTTGCACAGTATTCATTGTATGCCCAGGATGAAATGGCATTGACCGACAGATTCAGGCTCACCGCCGGTTTGCGTGTTGACCTTCCTACCTATCCTGATGTAGATGAGATCAGAACACATCCAATGGTTCTAAACCTGAACTTTTTAAACAATGAAAAATTAAATACCGGTAATCTTCCTGAATCAAGACCACTCTGGTCTCCAAGAGTTGGCTTCAACTGGGATGTTAACGGTGACAGAAGCTTCCAGGTGCGTGGAGGAACAGGTATCTTCTCCGGAAGGGTTCCATTTGTATGGATCGTAAGCCAGTCTGGTGATGCCGGATTATTACAGGTAACGCAAAGCTGGAACGGACAGGGAAATACGCCTGGTCCATTCAATCCGGATCCAAGAGCTTACCTGCCGCCAACCCAGCCAATACCAGGTTCAGTTATTCCAGGTTCAATTACAGCACTTGATGAAAATTTCAAATTTCCACAGACATGGAAAACAAGTGTTGGTCTTGATAAAAGATTGCCAGGCAACCTGGTGCTCACAATTGAGGCCATCCTGAACAAGGATATCAATACTGCTGTTTTCAAAAATGTAAATCTTGTTGAACCACAACCTTTGAATGTAACAGGCTATCCCGACAACAGGCCTATATTCCCAAATGCAAATAGTGATAAATACATCAATCCACTTAGCAATGGCGTTCCCAGTCCAACAGGATCTGGTGCATTCAATGCCATCAAAATGGAGAATGGTTCTCAGGGATATTATTTCTCATTCACCACCAGACTTGAAAAACAATTCAGCCGTGGATGGTTCGCAACCATTGCCTATACCAAATCCGTTGCAGAGAATTTGTTTGATGGCGGTGGCGACCAACCCTTGTCAGCATGGCAAAGCACACCAACTTTTGGAAATCCGAACAGCGCGGCACTTGGAACTTCAGGGTTCATAGTACCTGACCGTCTGATTGCAGCCATTTCTTACCGTAAAGAATATCTTAAACATCTTGGTACAACCATTTCCATATTTTATGAAGGTTCTACACAAGGCAGGTATTCATATCTGTATGCAGGCGACTTCAACCGCGATGGCTTCAATGGCAATGACCTGATCTATATTCCGAGAGATCCATCTGAAATTACATTCAGGGCCAGACCTGCTTCTTCAGCCACTGGTGGTGTAGCCCTGTCTGCCGCGCAACAAAGTGAATTGTTCTTTAAATATATTGAGCAGGATAAATACCTGAGAAAACACAAAGGACAATATGCGGAACGCAATGGAGCAAAATATCCATGGCGCAACCAGTTTGACCTGAAAGTGATCCAGGATGTGTTCATGAACATTGGAAGAAACAGGAACTCCCTTCAATTCACGCTGGACATTTTCAATTTTGGAAATTTGCTCAATTCCGATTGGGGTAAATTGAAAACACTGAATGCTGGATCTATCCTGGTTCCTCAGAATATTTCATCGCTTTCTCCAGGTGGTACCACTAAACCTGAATTCTGGTTACAAACAGACAGGAACCATCCGGTAACAGAAACTTACAGGGATAATGTAAGTATCTTCTCAACTTATTATATGCAGTTTGGTTTGAGATATAATTTCAACTAAACATTGTTCATAACGATAAAAAAATCCCTCCATGCCGGAGGGATTTTTTTATTTCTGGAATACGATCATCGATGTTCTACCGGCCATGCCGGCGAATGGCCACAACGATAACTTTTATATGATTGAAAAAGGGCCATTCTATGGCATGTCCCTACTTCGTTGAACAATCACCAATCCTTGTTCCCTGTTCGATATTCTTTTTCGTTGTTCTTCTGTTCTTCCCGGACATGCCGGCGAATGGCCACAACGATAACTTTTATATGATTGAAAAAGGGCCATTC
>CAMPIQ010000043.1 GCA_946886475.1 uncultured Chitinophagales bacterium
AAGAAAGTGCTCTTATCGATTGTGGCTCACCGGTAGAAACGGCATCTTCAATTACCTGGCTGATCAACATGCCTTCATCACAAATAAAACTGGTAAGGGAAGTTGCTTTTTTATAGAATTTGCCTTCAACGGAAATCACGAGCATCGAAACCCTGGGTTTGCGTTTATAAACATGTGCCATAGCCAGAATACCGGTACTCATTTCCGCGGCCATGCTTAAACAGGCAAAATAGGTGGAACGAAATGGATTTTGTGTAAACCATTTGAAAGGAATGGTTACCACTACTTTTTCCCTGTTAACTTCCTTCACCCTTACGCCCGAGAAATAGGCAGCAGGCAGTTTTTGCAATAGAAAGAGCCTGAATTTAACCGGATGGCCGGCGAGGGCAAAGAAGGCATCTGAAGGGGCCTGACTGTCATTATTGTCCATAACTAAAGTTAATTGTATAATCATTTAAACACGCAGCAAATGCAGCCTGCTGATAAATGAAAAAAAAACTACATTTTTGAAACATAAATTATAAGGGATGAAAAATATCTTTTTAATGACCGCCTGTTTACTTACCATGAATGGGTTTTCACAAAAAATAAATAACCAGCTTTCATTTGAAAAAGGTAAAAAGCTGGAGATGACCTTAACCGTTAACAGCCTATCGGCATCCATGGGAAATACAACAGTGGATGCTGTGATTGAAAGAGTATTTGATATTGAAGATGTGATAAACGGGAATGCTGTAATTGAACACAAGATCAAAAGGATTCAGTTCAAAATGCAAAGCATCATGGGCGCTGAAGATTTTGATTCGGAAAGAGAACAGGACAGGAAGGGTAATATGGGTAAGGCTTTTGAAAAAACACTGAAAAGCAAGTATACAATGACCATTGATGCCTACGGAAAAATACTGGATGTTAAGAAAGATGATGACAACAATGCTGAAAATAATGCGGCCACCAACGATATGATCGCTAATATTCTCGCCCAGTCAGGTGCAGGTATCAAAGAACCCGTTGCAGGTGAAGGATCGGATTTCATGATCCTGCCGGCCGGGGAATCAGGATCAGGCGACAGCTGGACAGATTCCCTGGAAAATGGTATTGGTCATTATACCATTGAAGCCATAACCGATTCAACTATTGTCATTCAGTTGAATGAAGAGATCCAGGTAAACCAGAAACAGGAGATGATGGGTAATGAGATCAATATTATAACAGTTGAAAAATCAACAGGTACCATTCTACTGGACAGAAAAACAAAATTGCTCAAAGAAAAAAATGTAACCAGCACAGCCGAAGGTACCATCAGTGCCATGGGACATACCATGCCGATCAATACGAAGACAACGAAGAAATGGGTGGTGAGGGGGTGAGCCTCGAGTTGCGAGTTGTGAGCTGTGAGGCCTGGTAGCTTACAGCCCGAAGCTCAAAAAACCTGTTTGTTCAACAGATCATCAAATTCTTCCCTTCTTCGGATAAGCCTGGCTTCACCGTTCGAAACCAACACCTCTGCGGGCTTGAATCTTGAATTGTAATTGCTCGACATTTCAAAACCATAAGCTCCTGCATTATAAAAAACTAGGTAATCTCCTTCTCTTACTTCATGCAATAAACGGTCCGTTGCAAATGTGTCGGTCTCGCAGATATAACCGGTAACCGTATAGGCTTTTTCCTGGGCCTGCGGATTGGAAATGTTCACTATGTGGTGATAGGCATCATACATCATAGGACGAATGAGGTGGTTGAGACCACTGTCAACACCTGCAAATGTCTGCACTCCATTTTCCTTGATCACGTTCACTTTGGTTACGAGGTAACCACATTCGCTCACCAGGAATTTACCAGGCTCAAACCACAACTGGAATTTCTTTCCGTTTATGAACAGATGTTTCTCAGCGTAATTTTTAAGTTTACCTGCAATCCAGGCCAGGTCGGTTTCCTCATCATCGGGCTCGTAAGGAACTTTAAAGCCACCTCCGAGGTCAATGATCTCCAGATCCGGGAATTGAGGAATGAGCTCATTCAATACTTTAATACCGTGTACAAATACATCCGCGTCCTTAATATCACTCCCGGTATGTATGTGAAGCGTATTGACCTTTATTTTGAATTGATCAACCAAAGAAATCAAAAGACCCACCTGGTCAACAGGGATCCCAAACTTACTTTTTTCATGACCGGTAGATATTTTCAGATTTCCGCCCGCCAGGATATTCGGACGCATTCTAACGCCAACGGGATAGCTGCCGCCAAATTTTTTTCCGAATTTTTCAAGATTGGATAAGCTGTCAATATTTACATGCACGCCGGATGCTACTGCTTCTTCAATTTCATCGAAAGCAATTCCATTTGAAGTGTAAAGAATATTCTCCGGTACCACGCCTGCATGCAATGCCAGTTTTACTTCATTGATGCTGCTGCAATCAATTCCGCATCCAAGTGAATTGATGTATTTGAGAACATTGATATTGGTAAGTGCCTTACAGGCAAAAAAGAATCTGGCGTCCAATACAGAAAAACCGGATACCAGTTTTTCGTATTGTTCCTTTATTTTTTCAGCATGATATACATAAAGCGGCGTACCGTAACGGTCTGCCAGTTGTGCCAACCGGCTATGTGGTAAACTTTGGGACATGTAAAATCTATTGGAAGATGGGGCTAAAAATATCTATTGGTTCTCATCCTTCATTTCATCGTCCGTTTCGTCATCTTCTGCTTCCTCATTCTTATCATGATCAACGGAAGATTCGTCATCCTCAGCTTCCTCTTTTATTTCTTCTGCTTCTTCCACCTCATCACCTTCAATAAAAGTTTCATCGGCAATAAATTCTTCTACAGCTTCTTCTGTTGATTCGTCCTCAACCGGAATTTCATCCTGTTCTGCCGGTGAATTTTCAGGGGCAACTTCCATTTCACCAAAACTATGTCCATTTATAAAACCTTCCTCTTCCGCTCCGGAAATTTCCTGGTCAACAATAAGTTCGCCGTTATCCGAAACAGCTAATTCCCCCGGTTCAAAATCGGTATGGTGTACAATGGTGGGTTCCACCAATTGGTCGGCAAGCACCTCTTTGATCCTGGGAAGGTCTTCGGGTGAATTGATGCCGAAATAATCCATAAAGTTTTTGGAAGTGGCATAAACCAATGGATGTCCCGGTAATTTTTCATTTCGTCCGGTAATAACGATCAATTCTTTTTCAAGTAATTTTTGAACGGCATAATCGGAGCTTACTCCGCGAATGGCTTCGATCTCACCTTTTGTTACCGGTTGTTTATAGGCAACTATAGCAAGGGTTTCCAAAGCAGCGGCAGAAAGCCGCTTTAAAAATTTTTCACCATTTAACTGGGCAACGGTCTTATGAAAATCTTTTTTGGTAAGGAATTGCCATCCGCCACCACTCTGTCTTACTTCGAATGGATAAAATTCAGAATTATATTTTTCAACTATACCATCCATAGCTGCTTCCACCTGGTCAACCACGATCTTATCTTCCATGAAACCAAAAGCCTGGTTTATGAGATCCGTAAGCTCTAAAGTGGTGAGTGGCTTATCGCTCGCAAAGATCAAAGCTTCGATATGTGGAATAAGTCCCTGCGTTCCTCCAAATTCGGAGAACTTAGGTCCTTCGCTATTTTCATTTTCAGACATGCTTCGACTTGAAGATTATAATAATTGAATACCGTAATTTTTTTTGAGTCTTCACTTAGTTACCGCCCATCAGGCGGCGTACAGGGCGTATTATCCCTGCAATGCAGCTGCACCACTTACGATCTCGGTAAGTTCGGTAGTGATGGCCGCCTGTCTTGCCCGGTTATAAGAGATCTTGAGGCTGCGTAACAGCTCATTCGCATTTTCGCTTGCCTTATCCATAGCCGTCATGCGGGCACCATGCTCGGAAGCATTGGCATCCAGTACGGCTTTAAATAATTGCGTATTGAGGATCTTGGGCATAAGTTCTGCGATCAGCTCTTCCTGGTTTGGATCGAAAATGAAATCGGCCTTTACACCACTGCCTGAACCGGCAGTTTTGGGTATTGGTAAAAATTGCTCAACTACAAAACGTTGCGTTGCTGCATTTTTGAATTCGCTGTATACGATCTCAACCGCATCAAATTCTTTTTCCCTGAATGCTTTTACGGCATCCTGAGCCGCTGCCTGAACATTTTCAAAAGTGAGTTTCAGGAATATATCCTTATGACTGTCGTTAACCTTGTAATTATTTTTTACAAAGTGCTCATATCCTTTTTTACCAATGCTCCAGATGGTAACGTTGCCCCTGCTAAACTGGGTAGCATATTTTTCCTTTATGGTTTGTTTGGCCAGTTTGATAACGTTGGCATTGTAGGCACCTGCCAGTCCGCGGTCTGAGGTGATCACGATCAATAATACTTTTTCCACAGGCCGTTCTGTTGCAAGCGTATTACTCCCTTCCACCTGGGTATTGCTCACAATATTACTGAGCATATCCTGCAGCTTTCTGGCATAGGGACGCATTTGAACAATGGAATCCTGCGCACGACGCAATTTAGCTGCGCTCACCATTTTCATTGCCTTTGTGATCTGCTGCGTACTCTGAACGGATTTGATCCTGTTACGGACTTCTTTTAACTGGCCGGCCATTTTTCTAGTTTAAAGTTTATAGTTCAAAGTTCAAAGTCAGTCGTCTTAACTTATAGAGTCTGGATTGGAACGCTTTGAACTTTGAACTGCTATTCGGGCCGCAAAAGTACGGCATTCCATATTTATTAACCTGCCAAATTTGGGTTTAATTTGGGGCATGGAAATCAAGACAGCCACCACTAAAGAGGATTTTTTGGACTGCTGGGAAGTGGTTCATGAGCTCAGGCCTCTGTTAACGCCTGAAACCTATATTGAACTGGTGCTGACCATGCTTGACGAAGGGTATCATATGATCTATATTGAAGAAAAGGGAAAGGCGGTGGCCTTCTGCGGGTTCCGGTACACAACCATGCTTTACAGGGGAAAAAGCATTTATATTGACGACCTCTGTACCCTTCCCAACTGCCGGGGAAAAGGTTATGCCGGCATTTTATTGAAGCATGTGATCGGATTATCCAGGTCTGAAGGGCTTCAAAGCATACACCTGGATTCCGGGCACTGGAGGCATGACGCCCACCGGCTTTATTTGAATCATGGATTTATTATGAATGCGCATCATTTCGTTCTCGAGCTGTCTGCCAACCGGTGATGCGGATTAATTAACCAGTTCAAATTCCCTTTTTAAAGAATAGGTAAGGGTAATTCTTCCCCCTGCTTTTGTTGTTTCTTTTAATGCGCTTTCCTTTTCCCGGTGAAGTTCAAATCCTATCGGACCATTCTTTAAACGGGCCAGCATTTGAACAGTAATTTTAAGTTCTGCATTGGTAACAGCCACAGGCTGGTTGATCCAGCTTGTACCAAATGCCGTATCCGTCATTACCAGCCGCAAAGGCGTTCTGTTCAAAGGAAAATCCTTTAGTTTAACGGTCAGCTCATTTCTTTTGATCACAGGTGGTAATGGTGTGGCTAAAGAAAAAGGAGCGAACTCAAATTGCTCCGTAAATTTTTTCCCAAATGAAGTGAGCACGATGGTATGTTTCCCTTTGAAATCCTCGAAAGGCAATACAACTTCATAATAGACCCCGTTGAAACGGCTACTGTCCGGTGAAATTAGTTTACCATCCAATTGTATACTGGCCGAATCTTTCAATTTAATGGCCTCTCCATCAGCACCACCCTGCAGGAATTGAAATTTACAGGTCACGAATTCATTGGTCTCTGCTGCGGTAATGGTATAAGCCAGGTAGATATTTCCCAGGTCACTGGCGTCTGCCTTCACATCCTTATTTTCATTACAACCAGCCATAATGACCGTAAATAATAATAATGCTATGATCGAATTCCACCTCATATATTTTCTGATTAATTCCCGGATAATGGCAAAGTACGTTAAACAAAATGTAAAACCTTTTACTGTCACCGCCCGCGTTAAATAGCTAATGGGAACACTTCATTTTGATTTATCTTTGACGCCCTGTCAAATTGGCTTTTGAATACATTAGCACCTTTTTTGACAACAAAAAAGATTACCCCGGTTAGTTAAGCGGTTTGCCGCTACAACAACCTTTTACTTAATTAAAAGATTTCATAAAGATGATCGGCTTCATTACAAAGATATTCGGAGGCAGCAAATCTGAGAAAGATGTTAAGATGGTACTGCCGCTGGTTTCACAGATCAACCAGAACTTTGAGGCATACCAAACGCTCAGCAACGATGAGCTAAGAAATAAAACACAGGAGTTCCGGGAAAGAATTGCCAACCACCTCAGGGACATCGATGCGCAAATTGCAGAAACCAATTCAAGAGCCGAAGAATTACCCTTTGAGGATCTCGTAGGCAAGGATGCCATTTACCAGGAAGTAGATAAGCTAAAAAAGGACCGCGACCAGAAAATTGAGGAGATACTAAAAGAGATCCTTCCCGAAGCATTTGCAGTTGTAAAAGAAACAGCCAGGCGTTTTAAGGAAAATGAGGAACTCGAATCTACAGCAACCCAGTTGGACAGGGACTTCAGTGTAGTAAAAAATCATATCAGCATCAGGGGTGATAAATCCATTTACAAAAATACCTGGACGGCCGGTGGCGGGCAGATCACCTGGAACATGGTGCATTACGATGTGCAGCTGATAGGTGGTATGGTTCTGCACCAGGGTAAGATTGCAGAGATGGCAACGGGTGAAGGTAAAACACTGGTTTCAACGCTGCCTGCTTATTTGAATGCGCTGGCCGGTGAAGGTGTACATATCGTAACGGTAAATGATTACCTGGCGCGACGCGACAGTGAATGGAACGGTCCAATTTTCGAATGGCTTGGATTAAGGGTAGACTGCATTGATAAGCACCAGCCTAATAGTGAGGAACGCCGCAGGGCCTACCAGGCAGATATCACTTATGGTACAAATAATGAATTTGGTTTTGATTACCTCCGCGATAATATGGTGCATACGCCGGAAGAAATGGTGCAACGCAAACACCATTATGCCATGGTGGATGAAGTGGACTCCGTACTGATTGATGATGCAAGAACTCCATTGATCATTTCCGGACCTGTTCCTAAGGGCGACGACCAGCAATACCATATATTAAAACCAAGGGTTCAGCAATTGGTGGAAGCGCAGGAAAGAAATGTCCGGGGTTTTTTAAATGAAGCCAAGAAAAAATTTGCTGAAGGCGATGATGATCCAAAAAGCGGCGGACTGTTTCTATTCCGTGCACACCGGGGCTTGCCAAAATATGGTCCGCTGATCAAATTTTTAAGTGAGCCTGGCGTAAGAGCCAAATTGCAAAAGACCGAAAATTATTACCTCGCCGACCAGATGCGCAATATGCATATTGTTGATGAGGAACTGCTCTTCCATATTGATGAAAAAAATAAATCAGTTGAACTTACGGACAAAGGTATCAGCATGATCACAAGAGCAGGTGAAGACCCTGATTTCTTTATCCTTCCTGATATTGGTGTAAAGCTGAATGATATTGAACAAAGCGATGCGGCGGCAGAAGAAAAAATGCACCGCAAAGAAGAAGTATTGAATGAATATTCACAGAAAGCAGACAGGATACATTCCGTACAGCAGTTATTGAAATCATACGCATTATTCGACAAGGATGTTGAATATGTGGTGATGGATGGCCAGGTAAAGATCGTGGATGAACAAACCGGCCGTATTCTCGATGGCCGCCGTTATAGCGATGGTTTGCATCAGGCCATTGAAGCTAAGGAAAACGTAAAGATCGAAGCCGCTACACAAACTTATGCCACGGTGACCTTGCAGAATTACTTCCGTATGTACCATAAGCTTGCTGGTATGACGGGTACTGCAGAAACAGAAGCAGCGGAATTATGGAGCATCTATAAACTGGATGTGGTAAATGTTCCTACCAACATTCCTGTAATCAGAAAAGACCACCAGGATAAAGTATATAAAACAAGGAAAGAAAAATTCAATGCGGTTATAGAAGAGATCGAAGCTTTAAGAAATGCAGGAAGACCGGTGCTTGTAGGTACAACCTCGGTAGAGGTAAGTGAACTGTTAAGCCGTATGCTGTCTGTCCGGAAGATCCCGCACAACGTATTGAATGCAAAACAACACGCAAAAGAAGCACAGGTGGTGGCAGAAGCAGGTTTGCCTGGAGCAATAACCATTGCAACCAATATGGCAGGCCGTGGTACGGATATCAAACTCGGTCCGGGTGTTAAAGATGCAGGAGGACTGGCCATCATTGGTACGGAGCGTCATGAATCGCGCCGGGTGGACAGGCAGTTAAGAGGCCGGTCGGGCCGTCAGGGCGATCCTGGTACAACCCAGTTCTATGTTTCACTTGAAGATGACCTGATGCGCATGTTTGGAAGTGAAAGGATTGCAGGGCTGATGGACAGGTTTGGATACAAGGAAGGAGAAGTGATCCAGCACAGTATGATCACCAAGTCGATTGAAAGAGCACAGAAAAAAGTGGAAGAAAATAATTTTGGTATTCGTAAAAGACTGCTGGAATATGATGATGTGATGAATAAACAGCGTAATGCTGTTTACGACAGAAGAAATCACGCCTTGTTTGGAGAAAGGCTTGCGTTGGATATTGACAATGCTTTTTCAGTAACCGCAGAAGAACTTGTTAGTGCGCATAAGGAACAGGAAGACTATGAAGGATTCAGGCTTGCCTGCATTGTTACATTTGGTCTGGATACCTCCATTGATGAAGAGACCTTCAAAAGAAAAGACATCAATTCACTGGCTGATACTTTATACAGTGAAACCATCACAAATTATCAGCAGCATAAACAGGATGTAAAAAAACAGGCCGTTCCGGTTTTCAAAAATATCAGGCAGACACAGGGTGCGCATATTGAAAACGTGGTGGTACCTTTTACAGATGGGAAAAAAGGGATCAATGTGCTTACCCATCTTGAAAAAACCATTACTTCCAACGGTGATGAATTGTGTAATGCCATGGAAAGAAACATTACCCTGGCCATTATTGACGATTCATGGAAAGAACACCTCCGTTCCATGGACGATCTGAAACAAAGTGTGCAAACTGCCTATCTGGAACAAAAAGATCCGCTGGTGATCTATAAGGTGGAAGCGTATAACCTGTTCAGAAGAATGAGTAGCCAGGTGAACCGTGATATCGTTTCCTTCCTTTGCCATGCCAATCTTCCTGTTCAGCAGGAACAGGCACCCATGCTTCGCGAAGGCCGTCAGCAAAAAACGGATATGAGCAGGATGAGCGCTAATAAAGCCGAAGTAGATGCAGCGGGCGATGATTATGCAGCCAATGAAAAGGACTATTATGATCCTTCAGGTGGTGGTACGGCCGTAAAACAGGAACCGGTGAAAGTAGGTCCTAAGATCGGGCGGAATGATCCCTGTCCATGCGGAAGCGGAAAGAAGTATAAGAATTGCCATGGGAAGGATGCGTAGGGGATGTGGTTTGGAGTTTAAAGTTTAAAGTTCAAAGTTCAAAGTCGGGAGTCGGGTTCAAAACATGTAATGGGTACTTTATATACCGCGTATCCGGACTCCAAAAAAAACAATAAAGTTTCAGCCCCGCTATGGCGGGGTTTTGCTTTTTACTAAATTAGTACTTCATGGGCGTGATCAGTTTCTTCATCATCATTGCAACCGTTTTATTTTCCTGGCAGGGTTTCAGGAACAGATCACTCTACGAGAACTATTTGTTCAACGTTGACAAGGTTTTGGTTGAAAAAGATTACAAACGTTTAATTACATCAGGGTTTCTGCATGTAAGCTGGATGCATCTTATCGTGAACATGTTCTCTCTTTACGCATTCAGTGAATCAGTTGAACTTTACCTGGGTGTTGGACAATATCTTTTGATATTTTTTGCCAGCCTTATCGGAGGCAATCTCCTTTCCCTGTTCATTCATCGTCATCATGGTGACTACCGGTCGGTTGGAGCTTCAGGTGCCGTATGCGGGATCATTTTTGCCGCTATTGCCGTATTTCCCGGAATGAGCATCGGCATCTTTCCATTTCCATTTTCCATTCCGGCCTGGATATATGGATTGATCTATGTGCTCTATTCCATCTTTGGGATCCGGTCAGCATCCAATGACACCGGGCATGATGCGCATCTGGGTGGTGCACTTGTTGGAATGATGATCGCCATCGCGATGGTTCCTTCTTCCCTTTCAACAAACCTCCTGCCTATTCTTGCAGTTACCATTCCATCGCTGGTATTCATTTATATTATGGTGTCAAAACCACAGTTCTTACTTACCAATAAAAAAGTATTTACAAAAAAGAAAGAATCCCTGTCTATAGATCACCGTTATAATGCTGAGAAAATAGAAATACAAAGAGAGGTAGACCGCATACTTGATAAGATCGGAAGGAAAGGCATGAAAAGCCTCACACAAAAGGAGAAAGACATGCTGAGGGAATATTCAAGAGCTGTAAAATAAGTCACAGGAATTTAAGCTTTAACTTTGCCTTCCCTTACCAAACGTAAACTACCATGGCAAAGAAATTCATCCTGCTGTTTTGCATTTTTTTTATTCACTATCATTCATATGCTCAAAAAGGAAGTAATTACCTGAGCATTGGTCCTTCTGCCGGATTTCCCATGAACTTCGAGGAGTTTTATAAAACTGGATTTGCAGCCGGACTCAGGGGATATTTTGGAGCAGGTCCCGGCGCTTTACTTATAAATGTGAATGTGATTTCTTTTGAAAGCAAATTCTATCCTTACAGGGACCTCAACCTGACTTCTGTTAAGATCGGTTATACTTCAAGGTTAAATCCACCGGGGCTGTTTGGTTATTTCGATGTGGGCATTACCACCCATAGCAGAATGGGACGCTATATTATGCCGGGGGTTGGATTTGGATTAGGTTATGCCATTCCTGTGCGGAATGGTGGCACTATTGATATTGTACCCAGCTTCAATGCTGCTTTCCATAATAATGATGATGTAAGAAGAACCTGGATTGACCTTCATGTGGCATACAGGTTTGCGGTAGGAAGGTAGGAAGGCCAATGGCTAATGGCCACCAGCCATTGGCTTCCTCTCCATCCCTTCAAAAAGCTAAAACTGTTTCAGATTGTACTTATGCAGGTAGCGGTTGTTCAATTGCTTCTGCTTATCATCAAGATTTACATTTCTTCCCTGAATAAAAGCATGCGTTACATTACTGGTACGCATATCAAGCAGGTCGCCTTCACTGATAATGATATTGGCATCCTTACCTACTTCAATACTTCCTGTTTGTTTTTCAACACCCAGGGCTTTTGCAGCATTTAAGGTGATAGCCTGCAGGGCCTGTTCCTTTGTTAATCCATATGCCACAGCAGTACCGGCATTGAACATAAGGTTTCTGCCTCTTGTCTGGCCATCATCATCATTGATCACAAAATTAACCCCGGCTTTCGCCAGCATTGCCGGTGTTTTATACGGCTGGTCAATATCATCATCAGCCATGGTAGGCAGACTGTGAGGCTGACCCAGGATTACAGAAACATTATTTTGTTTCAGAAGATCTGCTATCTGCCAGCTGTCACTACCGCCAACGATCACTACATCAAAACCAAATTCCTTTACAAAGTCCAGGGCTACCAGCATCTGCTTTACGGTGTTGGCATGGATGTATAGTTTCTGTGATTTATCGAACAAACCTTTCACCGCCTCATATTTGAGGTTTGTCTGCTCATGTTCCTTCAGTGAATTATAGGCTTTTGCTTCATGGAAAAAAGATTTCACCTGCTCCACTTTTTCCAGTGCTTCCTTTACCGGATCCTGCTGTGGTGCATTGGGTCCGGAATTGCCACCACCAAAATTAAATCTTGGACGTGCCAGCATATTTGGCATATTGAAATGAATACCCTGGTCCGTTTTTATCGCAGCATCTTCCCAGTTCCATGCATCTAACTGAACCACCGAAGAACTGCCGCTCAGTAAGCCACCCTGGGGAACAATGTTCGCCATCAGGATGCCATTGCTTCGAAGTGTATTGATGATCTTTGAATCGGTATTATATGCAACAATTGAACGGACATTGGGATTCATCTCCCCGATCTCGCGCACATCATTGGTGGCGCGTACGGCTCCAATTTCAACAAGTCCAAGATTACTTGAAGCAAGTATCAACCCCGGATAAACATGCTTGCCCCTGGCTTCAATTCTTTCTGCATTGGCAGGAATGGAAACATTGGTGCCCACAGCAGTGATCTTTCCATCCACCATTAATACAGTGGCATTTTCTAAAACCTGGCCTGTACCCGTATGTACAGTTGCACCAACAACAGCAATGGGCTTTGACTGGGCAGGTGCAGGATAAACCGTTTCCTGAGCGTTGGCAAGAAGGAAACAAAAACTGAATATGCTTAAGATAATATGTTTCATAATTTTTATTTTTTTGTGAATGGGGTTAGGGTTTAAGGTTTTCAGAACTTACAACCTCTCCCGCTTTTTGCCAGCTCCTCATCTTTTCGAATGATTTGATCGTAGCCATAACCTTAAACATTAAACTTTAAACCCTAAACAAACCTCACTCATTTGCATCTATTGTTAACAAACCATGACTGTGAAGGTGATCAGAACAAGTATGCATGATCTGGTAACTTGGTATGGCAGGTGTTACCGGTGCGCCACTTCTTTTTTCTCCAACCATTTTAACCACCAGCCTGTTTCTTTCATTATCAACTGATCTTTGTAACTGTTCATCCCTTGCACGGTCAAAATAAATAATGCCGTCAACAATAGTGTATAATGATTTGGCATAAATACTTAATGGATGATGGCTCCATAGAACCACATCGCCATCTTTACCGGTTTTGAGGCTGCCTACCCTGTCATCCACATGCAACATTTTTGCAGCATTCAGTGTAACCATTTTGAGCGCTTCCTCCTCAGTAACACCGCCATACTTCACGATCTTGGCCGCTTCCTGGTTCAACCTTCTTGCCATTTCCGCATCATCGGAATTGATAGCTACATTCAGGCCTATCTTATGCATGATGGCGGCATTATATGGAATGGCATCCTGCACTTCCATTTTATAAGCCCACCAGTCAGAGAAAGTAGAGGCGTTGGAACCATGTGCCTTCATTTTATCAGCCACCTTATAACCCTCCAGGATATGGGTAAATGTATTAACGGTATAGCCCATGCGCTCTGCAACTTCCATGGCACTATTGATCTCACTCTGCACATAAGAATGGCAGGTGATGAAACGTTTTTTATCCATAATCTCCACCAGCGCTTCCAGCTCCAGGTCTCTCCTGGGTGGTGTTAATCCCTTTTTATCTTTTGCACTGTTATAATCCTCCCATCCTTTCTTATAATCCTTTGCCCTGGTGAAAGCATCCACCAGAACCTGTTCAACACCCATGCGCGTATCGGGATAGCGGATGTTATTGGAACTATTGCCAAGCGCTGCAGGCGATCTTTTTACATTCTCACCCAAAGCAAACTTGATCTGTCCAGGCCAGTTCTTAAATTTCAATTCTTCATCATTAGCACCCCAGCGAAGTTTGATCAATTGTGTTTGTCCGCCGATAACATTGGCTGAACCATGAAGAATATGAGAGGTAGTAACACCACCACTTAACTGGCGGTAAATATTTATATCATCAGGATTTAAGTTATCAGCTATCCTCACCTCGGATGTTACGCTTTGTCCTCCTTCATTAATGGATGCCGCAGCAATATGTGAATGTTCATCAATAATGCCGGGTGTAACGTGTTTGCCTGTTCCATCAATAACTCTTGCAGATGCATCTGAAAGATTTTTTCCAACACCTGCGATCTTTCCATTTTTTATCAGCACATCTGCATTTTGCAACACACCCTCTTTTTCATTGGTCCATACAGTGGCATTTTTAATAAGGATCGTTTCCTGCCTGGGCGCCTGGTCTTCCGTCCAGCCAAAAGGTTCAAAAGGATAGACCAGCTTTCCAACCTGTCCCGGTTTTCTTGAACGTGCGCTATCAGATCTTTGTACTGCGGGTGAATTCATGATGGCAGTCCAGGTAAATAAATTTCCAAGACTGTCTTCACCTGTACCACTCCAACCCTGATCATTCACCATTCCGCTCAATCGAAAACTTTCGCCCGGCATTCTTCTTTCAGGTGCCACATTGATCCGCACCTGGCGTCCGTCAAAATAAAATTTCGATGTTACGGTATCCTTTCCTATCAAACTGGCTGAATTATTTGTTTTAAAATCGAGTATATAATCAACAGGACCTGTTGACCGGTTCAGGGTTATTTTATATTTACCACGGGGGTCCGTCCAGGTTTCATCCTTCACACTGTATTTTTTACCCTGCACCCAGTTCTGGTAAATAGTGGTTTTATCCTTGAACACGGGTCCTGATGTTATAATAAAATTGGCGATCTTACCCTCATCCAGGCTGCCAACTTTATCATAAACACCCAATAAAGTTGCAGGGGTTTTGGTGAGGGCATTCAATGCGGCGGTCTCACTCAAACCATAATTAAAAGCTGTTCTCAGGTTGGTCATAAAAGAACGCGGATCCCTGAGGTCTGAGGTGGTTAAACAAAAAGGGATACCTGCTTTTTCAAAAGCAGCCGGATTAGAAGGCGCCATTTCCCAATGCAACATATCTGTCAGGGAAACAAATCTTGCATCTGCGGGATCTTCCACATCCTGGGCCTGCGGAAAGTTCAAAGGCAGAATGAAGCTGGCACCGGTTGCCTTCATTTCTTTGATCCTTTGATATTCATTTTGTCCCCCTTTGATGATATACTGCACACCAAATTCATCACCAATCCTGTCGGCCCGGAGGTTATTCCATTTATCGTTGGCTTCAAAGATCTGAGGTAGTCCCTGATTTTCATTCCAGGCCTGCAGACTAAGATTCAGTCCTTCTGCAGCCGGTTTATTTTTATACCATTGCGCGTCCAGGTAGGTCTGACGCAATAAGGCGATCATTCCCATCATGGATCCCGGATAGCTTTGCCTTGAAGAGCCCCTGCTAAAAGAATAATGAGCAGATGCCCTGTCCTTCAATATGGAAAAGTTTTCCTTTTCAGTTGAAAGCGTAACCAGCGTACCTGTACCGCGGGCAATTCCATCTCTTACATGTGAAAGCACCGTACCAAATCCCGCATCGCGGAGCGTTTTTGCTTTATTGGCATCCACCGCAAAAACCTTAAATGCTTCAGCATCGCTTTTTATGGCCTGGTTCCATCCGTATGCACCTTTTGTATTGGATTCCAACTGCGGTTGCTGGGCAAAATTGAATTGATTCCCACCCGGACCTGACGGTGGCAAACTGGTACCATAGTCGGCATAGATATCTATGAAAGAAGGATAAATATATTTACCCTTACAATCCACTTCTATGGCCCCGGCCGGAAGCTTCAGATTAGAACCCACTGCAACAATTTTCCCGTCTTTGATGATCAGCGTAGCATTTGTGATGGTGGAATTTGCATCTTTTACAATAGTAGCATTTGTAAAAGCATAATGACCATACCGGGGATCTGCCACTCCGTTTTCGGGGAAGGTGGGCTGGGCAGAAACCATGGTGGACATCAGCAAAATTCCACATAGCAATAAGAAGCAATTAGCTTTTTTCATGTGTAGAATGTTTTGAATTTTCCTGGTAAACATGTGTGATTTGAAGAATGCCCAATTTAAAGACTTTTTAAATGCAATCATTTGTAAAGAGATAAAAGAAGAAAAAGAAGGAAAGGAGGAAAAAAGCCCCATGCCACTGGCTTATGGCTATTGGCTTTCAGCTCTTAGCTTTACCTTTGACGCAATTAGATCATATGGCCATTTTTAAAGAAAAGATCATCATTCCCGATTTCCGTTTATCCCCGAGGATTGACCAGGTGGGACAGGAAGAAAGAGCATCAAGATTTACGAAGAGAAGCATTAAGAAGGAATCGAAGGTGGATGGGTTGAAACTGGTTCTCAGCATGATTGACCTTACAACGCTGGAAGGAAAGGATACGCCCGGTAAAGTGAAACAGCTTTGTTACAAGGCAAGTCACCTTCACCAAGCATATGATGATCTTCCAACGGTGGCTGCTGTTTGTGTGTATCCTTCCATGGTGAAGGTGGCAAAAAAAGCAGTGGAAGGATCAGGAATAAAAATAGCTTCGGTAGCAACAGCTTTCCCAAGCGGACAGGCCGCCACAGATGTAAAACTCCGTGATACAAAATATGCAGTGAATGAAGGTGCGGATGAAGTGGACATGGTGATATCAAGAGGGAAGTTTCTTTCAGGTGAATACAATTTTGTTTTTGATGAAATTGCTGCAGTAAAAGAAGCCTGTGGTGAAGCCAGGTTAAAGGTGATACTTGAAACCGGTGAACTGGTAACGCTTGATAAAGTACGAAGGGCCAGTGATATTGCTATGTATGCAGGAGCGGATTTTATCAAAACATCAACCGGCAAGGTTCAACCAGCTGCCACCATGCCAGTAACACTTACCATGCTGGAGGCTATTCGTGATTATTATTATAATACAGGAAAAATGATCGGCATGAAACCGGCAGGTGGTATTTCCAAATCAAAACTGGCACTTCATTACCTGGTGATGCTGAATGAGGTTTTGGGAGAAGACTGGATGAATAACCAATGGTTCCGGTTTGGAGCCAGCAGCCTGGCCAACGATGTGTTGATGCAACTGGTAAAAGAAAAGTCAGGTCTTTATCAAAGTGCTGATTATTTTTCGATCGACTGAAAAATTATTTCATCATCATCTTTCCCTGACCAAATGAAAGATCAGCTTTTTGAAAACAATATATGAACCGGACCCGGATAGAATTATTATAAGTAAACAAAATCTCCAAACAGCTTTCCCCTGGTTGCAGGGTAGAGATAAAGAGACAAAAAATAAATATGGCAGTAAAAGCAAAAAAAAATCCTGTGGTGAAAGAGAAGGGAGCGAAAAGCAATGTAGTTCCAAAGTTGAAATTCAATACCGGATGGGAATATGCACCTGCTCCGGAAGGAACAGGCCATATTAAACTCAATGACCGCTATGACCTTTTCATCAATGGAAAATTTGTAAAACCATCTTCCGGAAAATATTTTGAAACCATCAACCCGGCCAATGAGCAAAAGCTTTCCGAAGTTGCAGAAGCCAATACTGCTGATGTGGACAAGGCCGTAAAGGCAGCAAGGAATGCCTATGATAAATACTGGAGAAAAATGCCTGCTGCTGAGAGGGCAAAATATATTTTCAGGATCTCAAGGATGATCCAGGAAAGAGCCAGGGAACTGGCTGTGATAGAAACCCTTGATGGCGGAAAAACCATCCGTGAATCAAGAGATATAGACGTGCCACTTGCAGCCAGTCATTTCTTTTATTATGCCGGATGGGCCGATAAACTGGATTATGCATTTCCTAACCGGCAACCACAATCCCTGGGTGTTGCAGGTCAGATCATACCCTGGAATTTTCCATTGCTGATGGCGGCCTGGAAAATTGCACCTGCACTGGCAACCGGTAATACGGTTGTATTGAAACCAGCAGAAACCACTCCGCTTACTGCACTGAAACTTGCTGAGATCATTCAGGAATGTGGCTTGCCCGAAGGGGTTGTAAATATCATTACAGGTTTTGGACAAACAGGTGCTGACCTCGTGAATCATCCGGGCGTTGATAAAATTGCATTTACCGGTTCCACCGAAGTGGGTAAGATCATCCAAAGATCCGTTGCAGGCACAGATAAAAAGGTGACGCTTGAATTAGGTGGCAAGGCTGCGAATATAATTTTTGAAGATGCCCCGCTTGACCAGGCGGTGGAAGGAATTATCAATGGCATTTATTTCAACCAGGGCCATGTATGTTGTGCCGGCTCAAGATTGTTTGTACAGGAATCTGTTTACAATATTGTATTAAGAAAATTAAAAGACCGGATCGAAACACTTATTGTGGGTGATCCTCTTGATAAGAATTCCGACATCGGTGCCATCAATTCAAAAAGTCAGTTGGACATTATTAATAAATATGTGAACCTCGGTAAGAAAGATGGCGGAGAGGTTTACCAGAGCGGTTGCAGGATCCCGACAAAAGGGTTCTTCTTCCGTCCTACCATTTTTACCAATGTGGCTCAAAGCAACCGTATAGCACAGGAAGAGATATTTGGTCCTGTATTGGCTATTCAGACATTCAGAACAGATGAAGAGGTAATTGAAAAAGCAAACAATACACCCTATGGTTTGAGTGCAGGTGTATGGACCGATAAAGGATCAAAGATCTTTAATCTTACTACGAAGATGAGAGCCGGTGTTGTCTGGGCCAATACTTATAACAAGTTCGATCCAACATCACCCTTCGGAGGATATAAGGAAAGCGGATATGGCAGAGAAGGTGGATTGCATGGATTAGGCGGATATGTAAAATTCTAAAAGCTGGCTATGGGTAATGAAGGGCTACGGCCTTTTGTTCAACACCCGGCCACTAAAAAAAATATATGGGAAAACTCATTCAAAAAAAGTCAACACTTACCATCAGTGAAAATGGATTGGAATCTTCTGTATCCAATAAGAGAGTGGAAGTTTTAAAAACCTATAAGCTTTACATAGGAGGGCAATTTCCAAGAACTGAAAGCGGAAGGTATTATGTGGCCACCAACGCCGGCGGACAACAACTTGCCAATGTAAGCCTGGGTTCGCGTAAAGATATACGTGATGCAGTGGTGGCTGCAAGAAGCGCATTCAAGGGATGGCCGGCAAGAGCCGCGTTCAACCGTGGACAGATACTTTACCGGATGGCAGAAATGCTGGAAGGCAGAAAGGCCCAGTTCATGGAGGAACTGATAAGTCAGGATCAAACCAGGGCACAGGCGCAAAAAGAAGTGAATACCGCAATTGACAGGTTGATCTATTATGCCGGATGGTGCGATAAGTACCAGCAATTATTCGGGACCGTAAACCCTGTTGCTACATCCCATTTTAATTTTTCTGTTCCTGAACCAACCGGAGTAGTAGCAGCTATTGCAGCACAGGATAGTTCTTTGATAGGACTGGTTTCTGTTATCGCACCTGTTATTGCAGGGGGCAATACCTGTGTTGTTCTGGCTTCCGAATCAAAACCACTTTGTTCCATCACATTTGCCGAAGTGCTTCATTCATCCGACCTGCCAGGAGGTGTGGTAAACATCCTGACCGGAAAGGTTGCTGAACTGGCCTCCCAATTTGCGGCGCATATGGATATAAATGCCGTGATCTATTGCGGCGAAGATGATGCTGTTCAAAAAGAACTGCAACAAAAGGGCGCTGTTAATGTTAAACGGATCCATATTTATAAAAATATAAACTGGTTAAGTGAAAAAGGCCAGTCTCCTTATTTCATCATGGATGCGCAGGAGATCAAAACAACCTGGCACCCTATTGAGAATATAGGTGCAGGGGGAGGCGGCTATTAAAAAGCAGTTCAACAATATGCACAGGCAGAGGCAACACTTGAAAGGGAACATTCGTCAGCCCGGATGTTTTATTTTATAATTGAATATGTTAAGACGCTCAGAAATAAATGATCCGCTATGAATTTTTTCACATCACAACTGAAGAAATCCATAACAGCTCGTTAATATAAATCCATCCTGTTCAGGTTTGGAAAGATTTTTGAATAAGAATGTCAACCTTTATATCATGAAGATCTTTTTTCTTTCCTTATTTACTTTTATTACAGGATTTGTTTTTGCGCAGGATGCATCTGATACCGGTTCAATAGTTATACATAAAGACCCCAGGGTTGATGTATTACTCAAGAAACAGGCAGATATCAATGCGGCCAATAAAAGAGCCAGTGCAAGAACTGCAAGAGGATATCGCCTATTGGTGGTAAGCACCAACAAAAGGGACGAAGCCATTTCGGCAAAGACAAAAATATATACCAACTTTCCGGAATTGCAGGCTTATCTGGTGTACCAGACCCCTTACTTTAAATTGAAAGCAGGAAATTTCAGAACAAGAGAAGAAGCCAAAGATTATCAAAAACTTTTATCGGTTTATTTTCCCAAAGGCGTGATCGTGATTTCAGATATAATTGAGGTAACACCTGAAAAAGAAGACAATTAATTTACCAGATCATATTTTAATGAGATCCGCCCGCAGGCGGATTTTTTTATAAGACCAGGGTACGGGCCAGTGGCTAATGGCCTATAGCCTATGGCTTTCCTCCCCCTTTATGTACCTTCGTTGCCTCTATCCATAAAAACATGCTTGATAAAACCATCAAAGAACTCGCAAAAAAATATGCACCGGAATTCATTGAAGTGCGGCATCATTTACATGCCCATCCGGAATTGAGCTATCAGGAATTTGAAACATCAGGATTCATTCAGCAAAAATTAGCAGATTACAATATTCCTTTTGAGATAAAAGCAACAACGGGTGTGATCGGTATTGTAAAAGGCAAAAACCCTGCTTCAAGAATTATTGCATTAAGGGCTGATATGGATGCCCTGCCAATTGAAGAACAAAATAATGTTTCTTATAAATCAACCAGACCCGGTATCATGCATGCCTGCGGCCATGATGTACATACCACCTGTTTGCTTGGAGCAGCAAAGATCCTGTCTGAAACAAAAGACCAGTGGGAAGGAACAGTAAAGCTGGTATTTCAACCCGGTGAAGAGAAAAATCCAGGCGGTGCCAGTTTGCTGATCGGTGAAGGTGTATTGGAAAACCCTGTGCCTGAAGCCATTCTTGCACTTCATGTAAATCCACAGCTTGAAACCGGCAAACTCAGTTTCCGTTCAGGGAAGGTAATGGCCAGTGCAGATGAAATTTATATCACCATTAAAAGCAAAGGAGGACATGCCGCGGCACCGCAGCTAACAGTAGATATCATCCTTGTGGCCTCCCATCTTATTATTGCTTTACAACAGGTGATCAGCCGCAACAATAATCCGCTCCAGCCTTCCGTGTTATCTATTACATCCTTCCAGGGCGGACATACCACCAACGTCATTCCATCTGAAGTAAAACTAATGGGAACCTTCAGGGCAATGGATGAAGAATGGCGCTTCAGGGCTCATGAAATCATCAGAAAACTTTCCACCGGGCTTGTTCATTCCATGGGTGCAGAAATAGATCTGCATATTGATGTTGGCTATCCAACTGTTTATAACAATGAAGCATTGCATGAAACGGCAAAGGATCTTGCATCCGCGTATATGGGAACAGATAAAGTGGAGGAAACAGAGATCAGGATGGGTGCAGAGGATTTTGGATATTATTCACAAAGAATCCCAGGATGTTTTTTCAGGCTTGGAACCGCTAACAAAAACAAAGGTATTATTGCCGGAGTGCATACGCCCGTTTTTAATATTGATGAAGATGCTATTGAAACAGGGATCGGCATCATGGCCTGGCTGGGCAGCAGGGCGCATTCCTGAAACAATGCAACGTTTTTATCTTTCCCTTTGTCAGAAAGAAAAAACAAACCGTGAAAATTTATTTCTTCATCATCCTGTTTGCTGCGTTGCATTTTTCTTCATGTAAAAAAGAGGTGGATGCGTCGCGGCTTGAAATTTCTTTGAATGCATGTAATTCAACAAGCCTGAAAAAAAATGCAGAGGTCTGTTACCTTGAATTACTTGAAGATTCAAGATGCCCTGCCAATGCCAATTGTTATGACCAGGGGCCTGCAAAAGCAAGGTTCATTATAAAATCCGGTAACAGGCAACAGCAATTTGAATTATCTACGATGGACAGGTATCCCAATCATCAAAATAAAATAGAAGTGCTCGGCTATACCATCAGGCTGATCCAGATCCATCCCTACCCAGGAACAGGTGGAACCTTTCACAGTGCTGAAATTGAAATTTCCGACTGATGGTAAATGACCAGAAATTTTCATGATCTCATACAGTTATAAAAAAACCTGTAAGCCCCGGAGCTTACAGGTTTGCCTTCATATATAAAACTTACCTGCCTGTTGAGCTTCTGCCCGAAGATCCTTTATTGGAAGCGCTTCCGCTTCTGCCAGAACTTCTGCCACCGGAAGATGAACGTCCGCCTTCCTCTGCTTCTCTTCTTTTTCTTTTCTGATATGCCTGCTCGTGTGGCTGCTGACTTACTCTTTTAGCATCAGCGCCTTTTTTGTTTGGATTATCTGCCATAGATTTTAGTTTGGTTAATTGTTTCAAATGATATGCCATTCAGTAAAAACCCCTGCTAAGAATCATAGCCATGTGCCTTTTTTAATTTGTATTTTGCAGCCTTAATTCAATGGAAGATCACCGCAATTTTATGATCAGAGGAAATATGCGGTCAAATAAAAAGAATATGGCGAATAGTCTGCGTAAGAAAGATGCCCTGGAATATCATGAGAAAGGAAGACCGGGAAAAATTGAAGTAGTTCCCACCAAAGAAGCCAAAACACAAAGAGACCTTTCACTGGCTTATTCTCCAGGCGTAGCGGAACCATGTAAGGAAATTGCGGCAAATAAGGAAAACGTTTACAGGTATACGGCAAAAGGCAACCTGGTGGCCGTGATCAGTAATGGAACGGCTGTATTGGGACTTGGAAATATTGGTCCCGAAGCCAGCAAGCCGGTCATGGAGGGTAAGGGTGTTTTGTTTAAGATCTTTGCAGATATTGATGTGTTTGATATTGAGATCAACGAAAATGATCCTGAAAAATTTGTTCAGATCGTTAAGGCACTTGAACCCACTTTTGGTGGTATTAACCTGGAGGACATAAAAGCGCCGGAATGTTTCTACATAGAAAAAGAACTCAGGGAGCAGCTTACCATTCCGGTAATGCATGATGACCAGCATGGAACAGCCATCATCAGTGCAGCAGCTTTACTGAATGCTTTGCATCTGCAAAAGAAAAAAATTGACAAGGTAAAATTTGTAGTGAATGGCGCCGGAGCAGCTGCAATGGCCTGCACACAATTGTATGTTTCACTGGGTGCCAAACCTGAAAACTTCACCATATTCGACCGCAAGGGTGCACTGCATAAGGAAAGAACCGACCTGGAAGGTTTTAAGCTCCGTTTTGCCAATGCCACTGCGGATACTACTCTGGACAAGGCTTTCAAGGGCGCTGATGTATTTGTTGGTTTGAGTGTAGGCAATGTTGTAACGGCAGATATGGTGAAAAGCATGGCTAAACACCCTATCGTTTTTGCCATGGCCAATCCCGATCCTGAGATCTCATGGCAGGACGCTACCAGTGCCAGGAATGATATTATCATGGCAACAGGCAGAAGTGATTTTCCTAACCAGGTGAATAATGTACTTGGGTTTCCATATATATTCAGAGGAGCTCTTGATGTAAGAGCCACACAGATCAATGAAGCCATGAAGCTCGCTGCGGTTAAGGCTTTGGCTGAAATGGCACAAAGTCCTGTACCGGATATCGTGAACCTGGCCTATAATACCAAGAGCATCAATTTTGGTCCGGAATATATAATACCCAAACCACTTGATCCGCGTTTGCTGGCAACCGTTGCACCTGCTGTGGCTAAGGCAGCCATTGAAAGTGGTGTGGCGCAGAAGCCTATCACCGACTGGGAAGGCTATGCCAATGATCTGAATAAAAGGTTAGGCCTGGATAACCAGGTGATGAGGATCCTGGGAAATAAAGCCCGCCGTGACCCAAGAAGAATTGTATTTGCTGAAGCGGATAATTTAAAGATCCTGAAAGCCGCACAGGTAGTATTTGATGAAGGAATCGGCTATCCTATTTTGTTAGGAGATGAATCCAAGATCAAAGCCATTGCCAATGGAAATGGAATTGATCTGGAAGGCCTTCCCATCTTCGATCCCCGCAGCGATGCGCAGGAAGAAAAAAGAAATCAATACGCAGAATTATTCTTCCGTAAACGCCAGCGTAAAGGATTCAATTATTATGAATCAAAGAAAGTGATGAAAGACCGGAATTATTTTGGTTGCATGATGGTAGAGACTGGCGATGCGGATGCCATGATCTCCGGCCTGTCAAAAAATTATCCTGATACCATACGTCCGGCCATTCAGTGTATTGGCATGGAAGAAGGTACCAACAGGATAGCCGGCATGTACCTGATGCTTACAAAAAAAGGTCCTTTATTTCTTGCCGATACCACTGTAAATTTTCATCCAACTGCACAGGAACTTGCTGAGATCACCCTGTTGGTGGCCAAGGAAGTAAGGCATTTCAATATCATTCCGAGGATAGCCATGTTGAGTTATTCCAATTTTGGAAGCAGTAATTCCGCTGAAGCCAATCTGGTATCAGACGCCAAAAAAATTGTAAAGGCGAAATTACCCGCACTGATCGTGGAAGGAGAAATGCAGGCAAGTATTGCTTTCAATAATGAGCTGATGAAAGAAAATTATCCATTCAGCGAACTTGTTGACAAAGATGTGAACACATTGATCTTCCCCAATCTGTCATCAGGCAATATTGCCTATAACCTGCTGAAAGAACTGGGCGCTGCAGATGCCATTGGTCCCATCTTATTGGGGCTGAATAAACCGGTTCATATATTACAGTTAGGAAGCTCTGTAAGGAATATTGTGAATATGGCAACGATAGCTGTGATCGACGCACAGATCAAAAGCCAGGTTTCGGCCGAAGAAATGATAAAGAAATCACCCTGGTGGAAGCGGTTCAAAAAAAGAAAAGAGGAAGGCATACACAATCTTAAGATCGCCACCATCTT
>CAMPIQ010000044.1 GCA_946886475.1 uncultured Chitinophagales bacterium
GCGAAAGCAGGGATGATTATATGAAAGGAAGGGTGCATGGATATCAGTTTGAAATAGATCCTTCAAAAAGAAACTGGACAGGCGGGATCTATGATGAAGCAAGACGCGACTGGTTGTATACAATGGATCTCAATCCTTCAGGAAAAGCAGCCTATAAAAAGGGACAATGGAACAAAGTAAGGATCGAATGCATAGGCCCGCATTTAAGGACCTGGGTGAATGGTATCCCGGCTGCCTATGTAATTGATGACATGACAGCAGTTGGATTCATTGCACTGCAGGTTCATTCCATTGGGAAAAAAGAAGAGGAAGGGAAAGAGATAAGATGGAGAAATCTTAGTATCCAAACAGAAAATTTAAAGCCATCGCCTTACAATTCTGTTTTTGTTGTAAATCTTATTCCCAATAATTTATCAGAAGCTGAAAAGAATAATGGAGTACATCTGTTGTGGGATGGAAAATCAACAGAAGGATGGCGGGGAGCGTACAAAGATAAATTTCCTGAAAAAGGATGGGAGATCAAAAACGGTACATTAAACGTGATGGCTTCAACAGGAAGTGAATCAGGCAATGGAGGCGATATTGTTACCAATGAAATGTTCAGCGCCTTCATTTTGCAATTTGATTTTAAGCTTAGCGAAGGGGCCAACAGCGGTATTAAATATTTTGTTACTGAAAAGGAAAATAATTCTGGTTCAGCCATTGGACTTGAATACCAGATTCTTGATGATGAAAAACATCCGGATGCCAAAATGGGTGTGGTAGGTAACCGCAAACTGGCGTCGCTTTATGACCTGATACCCTCTTTACCAGAAAGGAGAGCAAGAAAACCAATAGGCCAGTGGAACAGGGGAATGATCATTGTTTATCCGGATAACAGGGTTGAACACTGGCTGAATGGATGGAAGGTGCTCGAATATCAGAGGGGTGCCCCGTATTATCTTGCGCTTGTTGCCAGAAGTAAATATGCAGGATGGGAAAATTTTGGAATGGCACAAAAAGGAAGGATCCTTATCCAGGATCATGGAAACGCCGTATCATTCAGAAGCATTAAAATCCAGAAAATCAAATAAGGCAGAAAGTAAGAACTCAATTCAACCTGCAATTCAAACCTCTAACTTCATTAATATGTCTTCCCGCCGTCAGTTTATCCATCAAAGTTCAAAAGCTTCAGCAGCTCTTTATCTTGGAGCGCTGGGGTTCAGTGCAAAAAGTTATGGCCGCATCATTGGCGCAAATGAAAGAGTGAATGTTGGCGTGGTTGGTTTTTCCGACCGCTTCCGTTATTCATTACTTCCCGGTTTCAAAAACCATTATAAAGAATTGAATTTTGATATAGTTGCCGTTTCAGATATCTGGAAATTAAGGAGGGAAGAAGGCAGGGATATGCTCAAAAAGGAAATGGATCATGATATAAAGTCCTGCATGAATAATGATGAATTATACAGGCTCAAAGACATTGATGCAGTTATTATCAGCACGGCAGATTTTCAGCATGCCCTGCATACAATAGAAGCGGTAAAGGCAGGTAAGGATGCTTATACCGAAAAACCATTTGCTGAAACCATGGATGATAACATTGCAGCCCTGCAGGCTGTAAAGGATTCAGGAAAAATAGTACAGATAGGATCACAAAGAAGAAGCGGTTCAAATTATAAAGCTGCAGCTGATTTTATACAACAGGGAAAATTTGGTGCCATTACCATGGTGGAACTCACCTGGAATGTAAACCAGCCCGGAAGATGGAGAAGACCGGCACTGGTAGAAAAGATCAGGGAAGCAGACGTTGACTGGAAGAGATACCTGATGAACAGGCCTTTCGAAAACTGGGATCCGAGAAAGTATCTTGAATACCGTTTGTTCTGGCCCTATTCATCTGGTATGCCAGGCCAGTGGATGTCGCACCAGATAGATACGGTGCACTGGTTCACCAATTTAAATCATCCACGCAGCGTTACCGCTAATGGAGGCATATATATGTGGAAGGATGGAAGAAGAAACTGGGATACCATGACCGCCGTATTTGATTATGGTCCTGTGCATGACCCTTCAAGTGGATTTCAGGTGGTTTTTCTCTCGCGCATGCATAACGGTGAAGAACGGCCATCGGAGATCTATTATTCAAATGGAGGAGAACTGAATCTGATCACCAATAAGGTTTCACCTAAGGGGGGACTGGAAAAAAATCATGCAGAGGCTATGAATATGGAACCAAATCTTTTGCCTGCTATGGATCTGGTGACAGAAGAAATAAAAGTTGTGGCTTCTGCCAACACAGGAGGTGATCTGCTAACGAGTGGGCACATGCGCAACTGGATGGAATGTATCAGGAGCCGTAAGCAACCCAATGCTCCGGTTGAAGCAGGCTATAATCATTCTGTTGCCTGCATCATGACCACGGCTGCAGCCAGAACCGGTGGCAAGGCCACATTTGATGAAAACACGCAACAGGTAATGGTAGGTGGAAAGGTTTTTAAATATTGAATCAGGAAACAGAAATTGCCAATCGTAAGAAAATATGGCGGCGGTGCAACGGATCTCTTTCTAATCAATAACGCCAATACCGCTTTGCAATTAGCTTATTATTTTTTCCAGCCAGTCACCAACAAAATAAGCTACCAGTGCTGCGATCAGTCCAAGTAAAATGGTTTCCATCACGCCTCTCCATAATTTAGTTTGAGTAACATAAGATTTTAAAACCCCAATGATCATAAATCCAGCTGCAGTCAATACTGATGATATCACAAAAAGATTACTTCCGGTAGGT
This sequence comes from uncultured Chitinophagales bacterium, assembly GCA_946886475.1. Next base: position 2,768 of record CAMPIQ010000044.1, read on the forward strand.
TGAAGATAATCCCAGACATAAACCGTCAATGGAATTAAACCGATCAGTATAAAGGATACATAGGTAACCAACCCGATCTTTAAAGGCGATCTTTCTTCCAGGCTCATGCCCAGTTCTTCTTTCATCATTACATTCACCCAACGGTCCTTGTCCGCAGTAATCACATCAACTATTTTCTCCAGCGTTTCTCCTTCAAAACCTTTTTCCCTGTATATTTCCCTTATCTCTTCTTTTTCTTTTTCAGGAAGGTGGTCTACTTCCCAGTATTCAATTGCTTTCTGCTTAAAGTAATAGGACCTTTCCGATTTGGAAGACAGGTAGGCTCCAATGGACATGGAGAACCCGTCCGCCAGCAGGTTGGCAAAGCCAAGAATGATGATCACATCACTGGCAAGTCCCGCACCAACAGCACCTGCTACCACCGCAAAAGTGGTGACACATCCATCTATGCCGCCATATACAAAAGGTCCCAGATATTTTTCATACCGGCTTAGCCATGTTAGTCCGTGTATGCTTGTTTCATTGTGTTGCATGGTTAAAGTTGAGAAATTTAAGGTTTGGTCCTGCATGATTTTGAGATCATGTCCGGATGAATTATATCAGCCCCGGGATCACCCATCTCAATATTCATTAGTTTGCAGGTTGAGGAAATTAATTTTTACAAAATGAGAATACTGAAAATCCTTTTGGTCTTATTCGTCACAGGATTGAAATCATTCGCTGCAGATAGTCTCGTGGTAAGGTCGCCCGATTCTAAGATAGCCCTGGTTATTTACCATAAGGGAAGCCTGCATTATTCCATTCTGTTTGAAGGCAAGCTTGTATTGCAACGGAATTTAATAGACCTGGAATTAAATAATGGAATCCGGCTTTCAGCCAGCCCGCGTATCAAAAGACACCACCTGAAGGTGGTCAGCGAGCAAATCATTTCACCTGTTCCTTCAAAAAGAAAACTTATCAGGGATCAATATAACCAGATAAAAATTGAATTCCGTGAGCCATTTTCCATTGTTTTCCGTGTTTATAATGATGGTGTAGCTTACAGGATACTTACAGGATTTAAAGATCCCATCATTATCAAAAATGAAACAGCAGAATTCAATCCGGTAGAAAGAAACATTTTATTACCTGTAGTTGCTCCACGACAGGGAGTTGATAGATTTCATACAAGTTTTGAAGAACCCTATCTGGTAAAAAATTTAGATAGTTTATCGAAAACAGATCTGGCTTATACGCCTGTTCTTGCAGGGAATGAATCGGTAAGGATCGCCATCACGGAGTCGGATCTGGAAGATTATCCGGGCATGTTCCTTTCTGCAAATGATAATGGCGGATTAAAGGCTGTATTTGCACCTTATCCTCTCGAAGAAAAAATGACCGATGGGGAATTTCCTCAGTTGATCGTTACAAAGCGCTCAGCATTTATTGCAAAAAGAAAAGGCAAGGGAAGTTTGCCATGGAGGGTATTGATCATTGCAGACAATGACAGGGAGCTTCCTGGAAATGACCTTGTGTACAGGCTGGCATCACCATCAAGGATCAAAGATCACCAATGGATAGATCCGGGAAGAGGAACGGATGAATGGATCATTGGCATCAACCTGTTCAATGTACCTTTTAAGAGCGGGGTCAATACGGCTACCTATAAATACTATATTGATTTTGCGAAGAAGTTTGGATTTGACAGGATCATGATGGATGCAGGATGGAGCAATTATAAAGACCTTTTTGATATCAATCCTGAAATTGATATGGATACAATTTCCACCTATGCAAAAGAAAAAAATATCAAACTGAGTATGTGGACGCTCAGTTCTACGCTGGACCGGCAACTGGATAGTGCCCTGATACAATTCAAAAAATGGGGAGTAGATTTTATCATGACCGATTTTATGGACAGGGATGACCAGCTCACCGTTGATTTTTATCATCGAATTGCAAAAGCCACTGCAGCGCATAACATCATGATCATGTTTCATGGGGCTTTTCCGCCTAAAGGTTTCAACCGTACCTGGCCACATGATGTAACCCGTGAAGGCGTGCTGGGTTCAGAATATAATATCTGGAGTGACAAAGCCACTCCTGAACATAATGTAACCCTTCCTTTTACAAGAATGCTGGCCGGTCCGCTGGATTATGAACCGGGCATTTTAAATAATGCCACCCGGTCACAATTCCGCGCCATAGAAAAACAGGTAATGACACAGGGCACCAGGTGTCATCAGCTGGCTATGTTTGTGGTATATGACAGCCCCATGCAATTATTTTCCGGCAATCCATCGCAGGGTATGCAAGAACCGGAGTTCATGAAATTATTGGGAAGCATTCCCACTACGTGGGATGAAACAATAATACTGGAAGCAAAATTGGGAGATCATATCATTACAGCAAGACAAAAGGGTCATGACTGGTATATTGCTGGTATGACGGATTGGACATCCAAAGAATTCGACCTGGTATTAGATTTTCCTGAAGAAGGCGACTATGAGCTCACTGCCTGCGTGGATGGAGTGAATGCGGATAAATTTCCCGCAGATTACAGTATCGGGACAATGATTGTAAAAAAAGGTGATCATTTTAAAATTAAAATGGCGCCTGGAGGAGGATTTTTATTGAGGATGCTAAAAAAGTGATAAAACCATCCAGGATAAAGAACGGTTGAATAGGCGAACAGGTTATAACCAGCATTAATAAGAACCCTGATTCATTAAATAACCTTCGTTAGGGAGATCAAAAACATGGGATATTTTTAGCCTGATTCCTTTATCTTTGCGCACTTGTCAATTATTCAACTATTGAGCTAATCAACCTGTTAACTGATTGACGCTGGAATAATTACAAAGGTCCGGTAGCTCAGCTGAATAGAGCAACAGCCTTCTAAGCTGTGGGTCACAGGTTTGAATCCTGTCCGGATCACAAAGCCTCTTTGAAAGAAGAGGTTTTTTTTATTTATGGACTGGGAACTGAAGTATGTTGCCTGTAGAAATCCTGAATTCTTTAGCCTTTATGGAAGTAGCGGATTTGATGAAAAATTCCTGATTCAAAAAGTCATGAAGATCATGGCACACAGCTATTCTCCAAAGTGAAAGCTATCTAAAAACAAATCATGTTTATTCAGCGCTGCCTCACCAATATTTTTTACATACAGCACCGCCATATATTTTCCGTTTGTATATCCTTTGATCTTCCAGTCAAAACCCTTGCGGTCCTGCCAGTAATCGGTAATGGTTGCAGTACCTGTCTGGTTCCAGTCGGTATCGCCTGTTAGTCCGATATGATGATGGATGTGGAATGGTTTTCTAAGCTTATTGATGTAAACGGAGAGTAATTCTTCCGCTGATAAAAGTTCATAATTTTTATGAAGCCTGATACAGATCAGGCCATACGTGATCTTCTTTTCTGAATACTCATGGAAATACAGGTCATCACCGTTGCGGGTAGTAATGGAGTCGATGCCATTATTTCCTGTAAATAACAGCGCAGAACATCCGGTATCTCCAATAAAACAATTACGGAATTTGCGTGGCGCGGAAAGTTTGCGGATAGCAAATGAAGTTGCCAGAAAAAATAAAAGGTTTTCCATGTGGTTCGAATATTGGCTCAGGTCTAAGATAAAAGTTATTTTCGAGACCTGAATATGAAGAAGCAATTTTTCTACGGAAGCGATAAACTGACTGTTAAAATCGCGATATCACTGGCTGAAGGTACCATAAAGGGCATCCTGGACGATAAAACCAGGGAGGGCATCATAAAAAGTCAGCAGCATGTGCAGCAAATGGTAGATTCGGGTAAAACGGTATATGGAGTAACAACGGGTTTTGGCATTTTGGCCAATACCAAGATCAGTGAAGAAGATACCGCAACCCTTCAATACAAGATCCTTCAAAGTCATAGTGTGGGGGTGGGTGATCCTATTCCTGTTGATATTGCAAAACTGATGATGATCACAAAGGTGCAGGCACTATCAAAAGGTTATTCGGGAGTGCAACTATCAACCATCGAAAGAATTCTCTGGCATATAGATCAGGATGTGATACCTGTTGTTCCTGAAAAAGGCAGTGTGGGTGCTTCAGGCGATCTTGCTCCGCTTGCGCATTTGTTTTTACCATTGATTGGCTTAGGTGAGGTTTTCTATAAAGGCACCAGGTACAAGACACAGGAACTGTTTGATAAATTTAAGATGATGCCTGTTCAGCTGGGACCAAAGGAAGGTCTTGCATTGATCAATGGAACCCAGTTTATTTTATCATATGCCATCAAAACCGTTCATCGTTTTCATTATTGCCTGGAAGCGGCCGATATCATTGGTGCAATGAGCCTGGAAGCATTAACCGGAACAAAAGCTCCGTTTGATGAAAGGCTGCATCAGTTAAGGCCCTTTAAAGGGAATCTTCTGGTTGCACAGCGACTCAGGAAACTGTTAAATGATTCCGACATCATGCAAAGCCATGTAGACTGCGGAAGGGTGCAGGATCCTTATTCACTGAGATGCATGCCACAGGTACATGGAGCTTCGCGTAATGCCTGGTTACACCTCCGGGAATTGACAGAAACCGAACTGAATGCCGTAACAGATAATCCAATTGTATTTGGTGAAGATGATACCATCAGTGGTGGTAACTTCCATGGTCAACCCCTGGCGCTGCCTCTTGATTATGCCTGTTTTGCAGCCGCCGAAATTGGAAATATCTCAGACCGCAGGTGTTATTTATTACTGGAGGGCAAATGGGGCCTGCCCATGTTGCTGATGAAAAATGTTGGATTGAACAGTGGCTTTATGATACCTCAGTATACCACTGCCGCACTGGTTACGGAAAATAAAACATTATGTTTTCCTGCCAGCGCTGACAGCATTCCAACCTCACTGGGCCAGGAAGATCATGTAAGTATGGGGAGTATCAGTGGAAGGAAGCTTTTAAAAGTGCTGGAAAATCTTGAATACATTCTGGCTATTGAACTGATGTGCGCAAGCCAGGCTATTGAATTCCGGCGGCCTTTGAAAAGTAGTGCCATTCTGGAACATGCGCATGAATTCATCAGGGATTTTGTGGGCTTTGCAGAAGAAGACAGGATCTTTGCAGATGATATCAATAAGATCAGACAATGCATCTCAGATTTTTCATTTGTAAATACCATTAATGCTAAAGCAGCATCTGCCGGAACGGATCTGAATGAGGGTTTTGAATCCTTCACCGGGTAAGTTCATTAAACTTTCATGATGACACAGAATATTGCTTTTCATTGATGTGTTTCTTTGATGATTTGTATGGATGAGTTATTACAAAATGCAAAACAAATCTTCATGTTGATTTAATTCCTCGCTTCGTGATTTACTTTAAATGAGAGGATTGAATATTGGCATCCAGTTGTAAAAATTAAAAAGGTTTAAAGATTGATCCGCTGATAAACAGAGCCTGAGCCCATGCCATACACTGGCATAAAATTTTTAATATATCCCGTACAAATGCCATTTATGAAAAGGAATGCTATCCTGATTGAAGCCGGTTTTGTTGTAACCATTTTATTTTCCTGTAACAATGCCAGCAATGATGGTGAAAATGTTGCCGATGGAGCCAAGCCGGACTCAGTGAATAATGTTGAAAATATTACATTAAACGCAGTGCCATTAACAAAGGATGATTCCACATTTATTATGGAAACGGCTCTGGGTGGAATGATGGAAGTTGAATCAGGTAATTTAGCCAGTCAAAATGCAACACATCCAAGAGTAAAAAACTTCGGATCCATGATGGTTGCCGATCACACCAGGGCCAATGAAGAATTGAAAAACCTGGCCATTAGCAGGGGTATGGAGATACCTTCTTCATTACCGCCAAACCTTCAGGCTCATATGGAAGAAATGAAGAAAATGAAAGGAAGGTCTTTTGATAATCATTATATCAGCATGATGGAAGACGACCACAGGAAAACTATTGATAAGTTTGAAAAACAAGCCAGCAGCGGGGGAGATGAACAACTGAGATCATGGGCAGGCGCAACATTACCGGTATTAAAAAAGCATCTTGATTCTGTTCAGGCCATCAAAAAAAGCATGTAGGTGATATCAATATCTAATTAATTTTTTGACGGGGAAATTATTCTCCTGTGTACAGGCTATTATTCAATCTGGTTATTTGAATTCACCGAATACACCTCTTAATTCACCGGCAATTTCACCAAGCGTGCAATAATTCTCAACGGCTTCAATCACAGAAGGCATAAGGTTTTCATTATTCACTGCTTTCTGCCTGATGGTTTCCAGTGATAAGCTGGCCTTTTCTCTGTCCCTTTTTTCCTTTAACGATCTTATTTTCTCAATTTGAAGATCCCTGATATGATCATCAACCCTGAGAATGGATATTGGCGTTTCTTCCTTAATGGCAAACCTGTTCATGCCCACAATGATCTTTTCTCCTGTCTCAATCTTTCGCTGGTACTGATAGGCGCTTTTTGCAATTTCATCCTGTATGAAGCCCTGCTCTATGGCCGGAACGCTTCCTCCCATTGCGTCTATTTTTTGAATCAGTTCCCATGCTTTGCTTTCCACCTCGCTGGTTAGATTTTCTATAAAAAATGATCCTGCAAGTGGATCAGCGGTATCCGGTGCGCCGCTTTCAAACGCAACCACCTGTTGAGTTCTCAGGGCAATCCTTGCGGCTTCCTCAGTGGGCAGGCTTAGCGCTTCATCATAACCGTTAGTATGCAGGGATTGAGAACCACCTAACACAGCCGCCAGGGTTTGTATGGTTACTCTGGAAATGTTGTTCAAAGGTTGCTGGGCAGTAAGGGTGCTGCCACCTGTTTGTGTATGAAAGCGAAGCATCATGGCTCTGTTGTCGGTTGCACCAAGGTCTTTCATGATCCGGGCCCACATTCGCCTGGCCGCCCTGAATTTGGCCACTTCTTCAAACAGGTTGTTGTGCGCATTGAAAAAGAAAGACAGTCTTTTACCAAAAACATTGATATCCATTCCTTTTTCAATTGCGGCCTTTACATAAGCCTTACCATTACTTAATGTAAAAGCAATTTCCTGTACCGCATTACTGCCTGCTTCCCGGATATGATATCCTGAAATGGAGATCGTATTCCATTTAGGAATTTCATGACTGCACCATTCAAAAATGTCCGTAATGATCCGCATGGAAGGCTTTGGAGGATAGATATAAGTGCCTCTTGCCGCATATTCTTTTAAAATATCATTCTGTATGGTACCCGTTAGCTTTTTCAGATCAGCGCCCTGTTTTTTTGCCTGCACAACATAAAAGGCCAATAAAATAAATGCGGTGGCATTAATGGTCATGGATGTGGAGACCTCATCCAGTTTTATTTTATGGAACAGGGTTTCAATATCATCAATAGAATCAATGGCAACTCCCACTTTCCCAACTTCCCCTTCAGCTAAGCTATGGTCACTGTCGTACCCTATCTGAGTAGGGAGGTCGAAGGCCACACTTAATCCATTTACCCCCTGCGACAATAAATAATGATATCTTTTATTACTTTCTTCTGCAGTTGAAAAACCTGCATACTGACGCATGGTCCACAACTTTCCCCTGTACATGTCCGGCTGAACGCCTCTTGTAAAGGGAAATATGCCCGGATCTTCAATGGAGAATTGTTCCAGGTCTTTACGGGAATAGACAGGCTTGATCTCAATATTGCTGTCAGTATATTTTTTATCAGGCATAATTGAATTCTGAAAGTGCCAATGTTTCTTATTAAAAATGGCGGTTATTCTTTTTTCAACCAGCAAGGTCTTAATTCAGCAACTGTTTAGCTTCATTGCTAAGGGTTTCCAAAACAATGGCATGTAATGGTTTTTCCTGCTGGTTCATTTCAACTTCAAGCAGGTGTTTATTGAGAACAGAGGCTTTTGCATCAGGCGGAAGCACATTGGAGATCTGGTTTATCATCAGCATATTCTGGTCGCGCAGATTGCGTACCGCATTCCAGGCTATAGTACTCACATAAACCTGTTGTGAAATGTTGTATTCAAATTCCTGTTTGATGCTCTCTATCAAAAAGACCTGCATTTCCCTGGCAGTTAAACCAGGCTGGCTCACACGGCTGATAAGGCTTGGCAAAGAGATCCTTTCACATAAAAGTACCAGCCGTTCATAAGCCTGTAACTGCAGTGGCCTGGTTGTAAAATTAGTTTCAGGAACTTCTTCATCACCTTTTTGTTTTGAATTGAAAAAAACAAAAATGGAAACCAATAAAGCTATAACCGAGATTATAATACTGATAGTTGATTCTTCCATGTGAATTTGGTTGTTGCGCAAATATAAGGGGGAGTAGCCAATGGCCATTGGCAGGCAGGTTGATTCCCGAAGTTTATATGTATTCAGTTAATTGCTTTAACAGGATAGCATGGATCAGCTCCAATTCAATTAACTAAATTTGCTGCATGGAAACAATTACTTCGCCGGTAACATTTACCAGAGGTGCCATTGAAGAACTGAAACGCCTGATGAATGATCCTGGTTTTCACCAGGAAAAAAGATTAAGAATAGGGGTAAAAGGAGGTGGGTGTTCAGGATTGTCGTACGTGCTGGACTTTGAAGAAAAAAAAGATGCTGATGTCGAATATCAGTATGAAGGGCTTTCATTCATTATGGACAAGGCGCATGAAATGTATCTGCATGGAATGGAAATTGACTGGCAGGGCGGACTCAATAGCCGGGGATTCACATTCAGTAACCCTAATGCATCTGCAACCTGTGGCTGCGGCACTTCATTCGCAGTTTAGACACACTATTAGAAGAGAAAGAAATAGAGAAAGGGAAAGAGTACGGAGAGTGGCGCTCTCTTTCTCTTTCCCTTTCTCTTATTAATGAATGATTAATGCTTGGCCGGGGCTGGCTTTTTTACTGCCTGTTTTTCAGGTGCGGCAATGGCATCGTTAAATGCTTTTTTACCGCCGAGGTCAACAAGTACCGGTGCAGCAACAAATACGGATGAATAAATACCAACCAACACACCAATTAACATGGCAAAGGCAAAGCCTTTGGTTACTTCACCACCAACCAAAAACAGGATGAGTATGGTAAGGAACACAGTCAGCGATGTCATAATGGTACGGCTCATGGTATCGTTGATGGCCCTGTTGATGATCACTTCTTTTGACTGACCGGTCATCTGACGGCTGTACTCACGGATACGGTCAAAGATCACAACCGTATCGTTCATTGAGAAACCGATCACCGTCAATATGGCCGCAATAAAATGCTGGTCAATTTCAAGTGGGAAGGGAACTATTTCCCTTGCAAATGAAAATACGATCAATGTAACCAATACGTCGTGGAACAGGGCTGCCAGTGTACCCAGCGAATATCTCCAGTCGCGGAAGCGGATAAAGATATAAAGTGAGATAACCAGGAGAGACCAGATAGTTGCCCATTTGGCGCCATTAACGAGATCATCGGAAATGGTTGGCAATACTGTTGTGGATCCCAGTTGGTATTTTTTAGTATTGAATTCTTCAAATGTTAATCCGGCAGGTAAATGATTGCGAAGTCCTTCAAATAATTTTCGCTGTACCTGAGCTCCTGCATCAGGAGCAGGATTATCTATTAAGTATGCAGTGGTGATATCCAACTGCATTTCACTGCCGATTGTTTTAATGATAGGCGCTTCTCCAAAGGATTTGGAAAGATCTTCACGGATCAGTTCAATATTTGGCTTCTGATCAAATCTTACCTGGTAACTGCGGCCACCTTTGAATTCTACTCCATAATCAAATCCATTAAAGAAAGAAGCAACGCCTAACGCAAGCACAACAAATGAAATGGCATAAGCGATCTTTCTTTTTTCAATGTATTTAAAATTGGCATGCTGGAAGATCTTCCTGGAAACAGGAGTGAAATATTGAAGGTGTCTCTTTTTATTGGTGAACCAGTCGGTAACCCAACGGCTTACCAGGATACCGCAGAACAAAGAAAGTAAAAGACCAATGATCTGGGTAGTGGCAAATCCTTTTACGGGGCCCAATCCAAAAGAGAAAAGAATTATAGCGGTCAGTAAGGTGGTAACGTGACCATCCAATACCGGAGGAAGCGATCGTTTATAACCTTCATTTACAGATTGTATATAACTCTTTCCTTTGGTGAGTTCCTCCTTGATACGTTCATATATCAATACGTTGGTGTCTACTGCCATACCAATGGTCAATACCAGACCGGCGATTCCGGGAGCGGTAAGTGTGGCACCCAGACCTGTCAGTACACCAATTGTAAAGAGCAGGTTCAGAATAAGGGCAATATTGGCAACCCATCCGCTGGTATTATAATAAACCAGCATCAGGAGAAAGATCACGATAAATGAAAGTGCAAATGCAGTGATGCCTCCTGTAATGGCGTCTTGTCCAAGTGTTGGTCCCACTACCTGCTCCTGAACAATCCTGGCAGGGGCGGAGAGGCGTCCGATCTTGAGAATGTTGGCAAGATCCTGTGCTTCTTCCAGAGAAAAATTACCTGATATGGAGGTACGTCCACCGGTGATCTTTCCATCATTGGCTATTGGAGCAGAATAAACAATATCGTCTACTACGATGGCAATAGGCCTTTTTTCCAGATAACTGGTTTCAGTCATGGCTTCCCATTTCAACGAACCATTATGATTCATATCCATAGAAACTGTAGGCTTGTTGGTTACCGGGTCAAATACCTGGCTGGCGGTAGTTACTACATCACCTTCGATAGGTGCTTTATCGCTTCCTTTCGTTCTGATAATATAGATAGGAACATTTTTACTTTTGGTTGTTCCCTGCATGGCTGGTATTCCAAAAAGAACTTTTGCATCAGGAGGAAACACCTTTAGTATAGCATTGTTCAATACAGTTCTGAATTGAGCTGTGTCCCTGATGGCAATCTCATGATAACCTGATTGCACCAGTTCAGGAAATTCTGCAGCAAGTGACTGCGCTGCTACTGCAGGAACTGAATCATTTTTCACCACCGCATTAGATGTGGTATCATCAGCCACACCGGTTGTATCATTGGCGTTTGATGTATCGCTGCTGGGTGAGGCAGGTGTAATACCACTTACATAATTTGAATAGGCCTGTTCTGCAGCTGCCCAATATTGCATGATCTCATCATCGCGGTATACTTCCCAGAATTGAAGGTTAGCAGATGATTGGAGGTTGTTGCGTACACGTTCAATATCCTGAACACCCGGCAGTTCAACTGTAATGATATCACGTTCTGCATCAGGGTTGATATTTGGCTGTGCCACTCCAAACTGGTCGATACGCTGAACAAGCTTGCGATAGGTGATATCAAAGGCTTCGTTGGCAGATTTGCGCAATTCACTTTCAACTTTGGCATCGCTGTCACCCGGCTTGATCCTGTCACTGTTGGCAGCGGAAAATAAGGCCGCAAGCCTTCCATCAGGATTCAGTTTCTTATATTCTTCAATAAAAAGGGTAATATAATCGGTACCGCTGTTGGCTTTCCTGTTATTGGCATTTTCAATGGCTTTCAAAAACCTTGGGTCTTTTGAATTATTGGCCATAGAACGTATCATACCAGAAAGGTCAACCTCCAGGGTTACATTGATACCTCCTTTAAGGTCAAGACCAAGGTTCAATTCGTTTTGCTTGGCCTTGTCATAACTGATAGCACCGGTAAACCCATAATGAACGGTTTCATCGCCGGTATCATTCAATAATTTTTTGTAAATAGAATCTTTAGCTGCTGCCTTTGTGGCACTATCAGCATTGGCAAAACTAGCTTTGACTAATTGTTCTGCTCTTGCTTCCTGTTTATTTTCATGACTGCGAACAACCCAGGTAAATGATAATTCATAGATCGAATAAAGAATAAGCAGAATGGTAAAAAAGCGAACCAGGCCTTTCAATTGCATACACGGTTTTTTAAGAGTTGGCAAAGATAGTTTTTTCACCTTAATTCCGGCCTTTAATTATCAGGGATTTAAACGATTAATTAGGCCTTTTCAAGGGTATTTAGGGATATTTTAAAGAAAGCAGCAACGGCGGGTTCCAACCCCGGACAGTTTACATGCCATAATTCTATCATTTTTTGAATGCGCCTGTTCAAGGATGACCGTATCTCAAAAACCGGAGATCCGGGCTTGTAGTTCTACATTCACCTATTTCCGATATTTTTGCGGCCATCATAACCCATCAAATGATATTATCAACTTTACTAAACCGTTTCAGTGAGCCCGAAACGCTGAAAATGGCCAGACTTGGAAGAGAACTAAGAGCAAAAGGGATTGATATTGTTGACCTCAGCCTGGGCGAACCTGATTTTGATACACCCCGGCACATAAAGGAAGCAGCCAAAAAAGCTATTGATGAAAACTGGAGCCACTATACTCCGGTTGCCGGATACCTGGATCTCCGTGAAGCCGTCTGCCTGAAATTTAAAAGAGATAATAACCTTGATTATAAACCCGAGAACATAGTGGTCTCCACCGGAGCCAAGCAAAGTTTAGCCAATGCCATTCTGAGTATTATTGAAGAAGGCGATGAAGTGCTTATACCTACTCCTTTCTGGGTTACCTATGCAGCCCTTGTTCAACTGGCCCTCGGTGAAGTGAAACTCATGAGGACAACCCTGGAAAAAGGATATAAGATCACCCCCTCCGAACTGGAAGCAGCCATCACGCCTAAAACCAGACTCTTTATATTTTCCTCTCCCTGCAATCCAAGCGGAGCAGTTTATACAAAGGATGAATTATCGGAACTGGCCAAAATTTTTAATAAGCATCCCCAGGTACTTGTTATCTCCGACGAGATCTATGAATACATCAATTTTAATGGCGCACATGAAAGCATAGCCCAATTCGAAGGCATGAAGGAAAAGACCATTGTGATCAATGGTCTCAGCAAAGGTTTTGCCATGACCGGCTGGAGACTCGGATACCTGGCTGCACCGGCTGAAATTGCCAGGGGTTGTGAAAAACTTCAGGGACAATTTACCAGCGGCACCAATGCTGTAACGCAAAGAACAGCCATAGTTGCCCTTACTTCATCTCTGGAAGCCACCCACAAAATGATAGATGAATTCACCAACCGGCGCAAAAGGGTTATGGAATTGATGACCCGTTTAAAAGGTTTTGAATTTGCTGAACCGGATGGTGCATTTTACGCTTTTCCACGGGTGGATTATTATTTTGGAAAGTCTGATGGAAATGAAGTGGTGAAAAATGCTGATGATCTGTGCATGTATCTTTTGAACAAAGGTCATGTAAGTACAGTAACAGGTTCGGCCTTTGGCGATGACCGTTGTATCAGGATTTCTTATGCTAATAGTATGCTGAATATTGAAAAGGGTTTTGAAAGGATCGAAGAAGCCCTGGGAAGGCTGAAATAAAATTTAATGTGTTGGCGCGGTAATCTTCATCACCTTTTCACCAGCTGGTATATCATTTATTGAGCCCCAGCAAATAATGATGTAATTCCAACACCTGCGGAATTACCAATACCTGTTCACTGTTATCAATAATAAAATCACACAAACGCATTTTGATATCTTCATCTATTTGCCTGTTCATCCTGCTCAATACTTCATCCCTGGTTACATGATCGCGTTCCATTACCCTTTTGATACGAAGGTGAAGTGGTGCCTTTATTCCAATTACAAAATCAAGTCCGGCCGATGACCCACTTTCAAATATCAGGGCAGCTTCTTTAATTACATATGGAGATGTTTGTTTTTTCATCCAGTTCTCAGCATCACGGATGGTAGGAGGATGAACAAGCTGGTTAAGCAATTCAAGTTTGGACGGATCTGAAAAAACTATGGAAGCAAGTTTTTGTTTGTCAAGCTGACCATTCACATACAGGTCTTTACCAAAATACTTTTTGATGCTGGCTATCAGTTCCTGATCTGTTTGATATAATTTTTTAGAAGCAGCATCAGCGTAGAAAACAGGAATATGAAGTAATTCAAACATTTTGGCTACAGTAGACTTTCCTGAACCAATTCCTCCCGTAAGACCAATTCGAAGCATGAGAACGAAGTTAGGGTTAAACAGCCATTAGCTATGAGCCTCTGGCCAATAGCTGGTAATTATGAACTTCAGGTAAAAAAAACCCCGGCTTATGCCGGGATTCTATACTTTAAAACATTTTCGCTAACGGCTAATGGCCCGCAGCTCTCTGCTTATTTCTTTTCTGTTGTAACGGCAGGTTTATTGATCTGCGAGGTCCAATCCATAGAGATCGCAGATTTCTCGAGCTTTATATAACTTCCTGGGTTGATCTCGAGCTGAAGTGTGCCATCTTCATTTACCCGGTTCACAGTTCCGTGGATACCGGCAATGGTCACCACCTTATCACCCTTCTGCAATTCTTCTAAAAATTTTTTCTGCTGCTTTTGTTTTTTCGCCTGCGGACGAATAAAAAACAACCAGAATACAAGGATCATTAAAGCGAAAAAAATAGGGGTGATACCGAATCCACCGCCAGACTGTAATAAATACATATTGAGTAATTGAATGATTGAGAATTATTTTTCTGAAAGGTCTACTTTGAAAGTAAGATAGTGTGCCGACTTATCTTTTGTATTGGCTATTACCGTTACACTTTTCTGATTGGTTCCTGCAGGTTGATTTTTACTGTCGAATTTTGCGGATATCTTTCCTTCTTTTCCAGGGGCAATCGGTTCTTCAGGTTTATCAGCAACCGTACAACCACAACCAGCGGCCACATTACTGATCACCAGCGGTTCATTACCTGTATTTTTAAATCTCCAGGAAACTTCAAGCACCTGTCCTTTTGATATGCTGCCAAGGTCCTGGGCAGTTGAATCGATCCATTCAATGGTAGTATATCGTGAAGTATCCGTCATGGCGATCCTGTTCAAAGAATCTTTGTTAACATCACCATTTGCCTGCTGGTCGGTATCGTTGCACGAAACGAATGCGGCTGCTATCAAACAAATAAATAAATATTTCATTGTATATTTTTTGCAGTTGCAAATGTAATTGAAAAGAGCTGTTAAGCTTTCTTAAAATCTGTTTTGTGTAATTTGCCCTGTTGAACCAGCTCCTTATGTATATTATCCAGAATGCCATTTACAAACTGACCGCTTTGCTGGGTGCTGTACTCTTTTGCAATATCAATATATTCATTGATGGTTACTTTGGGTGGTATGGTTTCAAAATATAAAAATTCCGCTACGCCCAGTTTCATAATAATCATATCGAGGGCAGCTATTCTTTCAGAATCCCAGTTTTTTAACCTGGGGAAAATATAAGTCTCCAGGTATTTTTCCTTTTCAAGTGTGGTGGTAATGAGATTTTTGGCAAAATCCCATTTATCAGGACTGATCACTACTTTGAAATCTGTTTGTGCAGGTTTGTTCAATACATTGACCAGTAACTGGATAACCATTTCAGCATCATCATCCCAATTCATAAAATTCTCTTCAGCGTGAGAAATGAAAATCTCATCATTGATCATTTTCTCGTTCAGAATGAATTCCAGGATATCTTTTTCTTCTTTGGGTTTTCTTTCCGGTGTCTGAATGTATTGCCTGTAGGGATCGGAAGCAACCAGATGCTGGTAAGTTTTTTTGACCAGTTCTTTATCAAGCCGGTGCTCGGGTTTCAATCTGGCAATTTCTGCCTGAAAGGAAGGATCTTCCTTTATTCTCCACAAAACCTCATTCCCTGCTATCTTGGTGTTAACGTTCAGATCTTCCTGGGAAGGAAGGTGTTTGGAACTCCTCACATAAGCATCTTTTTCTGCATAACCCGCCACTTCCGTTAAAAAAAAAGTAAGGTAAACAAGCATTTCTTTTGATTGTTCAAAATGCTTTTGCAATAATTTGACAGGCTCCCCTGGTTTAACATCCTGTTCAAGGGTACTTAACGTGTAAATGGTCTGCATCACCTTCACCCTGATATTCCTTCTGCTAATCATGTTTTAAGAACTATTTGAACCGGCGAAGATAGTTCAAAGTTCAGGGTTTAAATTTTAAACTTGGGTGAAGATTGCGTTGATCCGTGAACAAAAATTAAAAGCATTACCGTATCAATACAGCCGTTCCCTTCATTTGTCTTTTCTCACCTGAAATCCTGTCGGTGTAGGTGAGTATCCAGGCGTAAACACCTGAACCCTGATCCACTCCATTTATTTTTCCATTCCAGCCGTTTTTCCAGTTCCTGGTTTCAAAAACCAACTGGCCCCAGCGGTTAAATACCTTAAAGTTCAGGTTCTCCGCTTTCACCGCATTCAATGGATACAGGAGATCATTTTTGCCATCGTTATTGGGAGTAAATGCAGAAGGAACGGCAAGGTAACAGGAGCTATAGATCTTTACTGTTCTCTGTTTGGTATGTTCACATCCCAGGCTGTCGGTAACCGTATACCGCACCTGGAAAGGTGTTGTTGTAAATGGTGCTGCATATGTATGCTTAGGAGATGGGAGTCCTGAACTGCTGCCATCTCCAAAATCCCAACTATGTTCCACAACATTTCCGGTGGGACTTCCTGTAAAAATAATTTCTTCATTGGGACAATTATCTTCAAAAACGGTGAAGTCGGCTTCGAGGTAATTATCAAGTATGATATTCTGTTCACTCGTGTCAACGCAAAATCCATTACTGACTGCCAGCTGAACACGTTTGCTTTCAAAGATCTGGTACAGTCCCTGAGGATTTTGAATGGTGCTGCTCTGATTATCGTCCATTTCCCAATGCCATTCATTTACACCGTTAGCACCTGAATGAAAAAAATTGATGGTATCGGTTACGCATCCATATAATTTTTGAAAACTGAAATCCGCGTTTACGGTATCCTTTAATACAAAAGTGAGCGTTGAACCTAATGGAGTTTCCATACCGCATTCATTTTTTATGGTATTACCATCAGAGCCTCTTTGAAGTGTAAGCGTATAAGTTCCGGCCCTGGTAAGTGATTCTGAGAAATTTATAGTTATCGTTCTGGATGTTGTACTTCCAGCTGCACAATTTGCAGTTGCCCCGGTAATGCTAACAGGGTGGGGGCCTGTTACGGTAAAATCACTGCCATTCAACGCTACAGTATTACAAAGCATTGGCTTACTGAAAACAAGACTGATCGAGGATGGTGCGCACGCAGGAGGTATCAAGCTATCCATGGGTGTTGAAACCAGCGGATAAACCGTAAAGTCAGCTTTATCAGTACTGGCAATTCCGTTATCACAGTAATCGAGTACCGTATTGTTATCTGATCCCGTCTTTACATTCAGCGTGTATGTACCAGGAGCAAGGGGAGTACCCAATAAAACCTCAATTGAATCTGTATCAAAATTAGTATTGCATCCGATGCCCGTTGCGCTCACAACCGGTAAATTTCCCGGTGTAATAAAAAAATCTGAACCATTGGCCGCAATGGTACCGCATTTCATTTTTTTATTCAGCTTTACCCTGATGAGGGTTCCATCGCAGGCCGCTTCTGCATATTTTATTTTGGGTGGCGTGGAATCGGTGATCACGGCTGTACCTCCGTTAAATGAAAGATTGTAACCGCTTTGTGTCTGGGTAAAATGACTTACCAGCAATAAGTATTCATGACCAGCCACCAGCGCAGGCATCTTGCTCCACAGAGGTTTTCCAAACCCTTCACAAACAAATTGAGAAGTACCAGCTGAAGAAGCCCCGGTTTCACCCCCTTCACCGCTCCAGTTAGATGCGATGGAAAGACTGACATCTGTATACACATCATCCGGATTTCTGTTGGTGATATCAAAAAGCTGCCAGTCATAGTCTTCTGAATTGGTATGCGGAGTGATCCTGAAAGCCAGTGTCCCGGACTGAAAGCAGGTAAACTTATACCAGAAAGGATTCACATCTGAAAGGATACCCGGCGAACAGGTTGGAGAAGTAACCGCCCTTCCTCCACAAATGGGCACACTGCTTTGTGTAAAGGTGCTGGTACCACAAACCGGAAAAGCCGTGGATGGATTTTGCCCCCTTGTTGTGCAGGGTGTTTGCGCACTGGTGAGATAGCTGCAACTTATTATTATGAAAGCGGTTAGTAATAGTCTCATTGATTTGATTCGTCAGATTTCCTATACCTGAGCATACAAATATCTAAAATGCTGCAGATGAGAAGAAGAAATTATTGCTAAACTGTAAATATTCCCGGATGAACCTACAGTTTTTTGGATAAGAAACCCGAAAATTCCAAACAGGTTTGCATTTTGGTCGTTTCCAGCAAATGACTGACAAACTTGGTGGAAGGAGCTGGCTTAAAATGAAAAAATGACAATTAAGGCAGTAGAAACTGATGATGAAACTGACTTAACTGCTCAAAACTGAAATTTTTTCACTTTAAATGCCGATGGCATACAATTAGCCTACATTTGCCGTCCGCTATAAGCGGATTACTTCAAAATTTTCATCAAACCAAAAATTCATAAAGTATGGCTAACAAAGTAAGTGTTACCCCTCTACACGACAGAGTGATCGTAAGGCCTGCTGCAGCTGAAGAAAAAACTGCCGGCGGAATCATTATCCCTGACACAGCAAAGGAAAAACCACAACGTGGTACCGTGATCGCAGCCGGTCCGGGTAAAAAAGATGAACCTGTAACTGTAAAAGAAGGCGATACCGTGTTATATGGTAAATATGCAGGAACAGAGATCTCCATTGAAGGAGAAGACTTTTTGATCATGAGAGAAAGCGATATTCTGGCAATAGTATAATAAGGGCCTTTAGCCGATGGCCATTTGCCATTAGCAAAAAGCCAATCAGAAACTTTAAAAATTTAAAATTAATATTAGTTATGGCTAAACAACTGTTTTTCGAAACTGATGCCCGTAATAAAATGAAAAAAGGCGTTGACGTACTGGCCAACGCAGTTAAAGTTACATTAGGACCTAAGGGCCGCAATGTAGTTATTGAGAAAAAATTTGGTGCACCTTCTGTTACCAAAGACGGTGTTACTGTGGCAAAAGAAATTGAACTGGAAGATGCCATTGAGAATATGGGTGCGCAGATGGTAAAGGAAGTTGCTTCCAAAACGGCTGATGTTGCAGGTGATGGTACCACAACAGCAACAGTTCTTGCACAGTCTATCATTACCGAAGGATTGAAGAACGTTGCAGCTGGTGCAAATCCAATGGACCTGAAGAGAGGAATTGACAAAGCTGTAAAAGTTGTTGTTGAAAACCTTCGCGCACAATCGCAGACCGTTGGTAATGACAATAAAAAAATTGAACAGGTTGCTACTATTTCTGCAAACAATGACCACGAGATCGGTGCACTGATTGCGCAAGCCATGGAAAAAGTTTCCAAAGATGGTGTGATCACAATTGAAGAAGCCAAAGGAATTGAAACTACAGTTGATGTAGTGGAAGGTATGCAGTTTGACCGTGGCTACATTTCTCCTTATTTCGTTACCAACAGCGAAAAAATGGAAGCTGAGCTGGATAGTCCTTATATTCTTATCTACGATAAGAAGATCAGCAGCATGAAAGATATCCTTCACATTCTCGAGAAAGTTGCCCAGCAGGGTGCTCCCCTGCTGATCATTTCAGAAGACCTGGAAGGTGAAGCGCTTGCAACACTGGTTGTAAATAAACTGCGCGGCACTTTAAAGGTAGCTGCCGTTAAAGCGCCTGGCTTTGGTGACAGGAGAAAAGAAATGCTGCAGGATATCGCCATACTTACAAAAGGTATCGTGATTTCTGAAGAGCAGGGTTATAAACTTGAAAATGCAGACCTTTCTTATTTAGGTAAGTGTGAAAGGATCGTGATTGATAAAGACAATACTACAGTTGTTGGTGGTAAAGGCGAAAAAGAAGCTATCACTGCCCGCATCAACCAGATCAAATCTCAGATTGAGAATACTACATCTGATTACGACCGTGAAAAATTACAGGAACGCCTGGCTAAACTGAGCGGTGGTGTAGCTGTATTAAATGTTGGTGCTGCAACGGAAGTTGAGATGAAAGAAAAGAAAGACCGTGTTGATGATGCTTTGCATGCAACAAGAGCGGCTGTTGAAGAAGGTATTGTTCCTGGTGGAGGCGTAGCCTATGTTAGGGCCATTGAAGCGCTTGCTACACTCGAAACCCTGAACAATGACGAAGCTACAGGCGTTCAGATCGTTCGCCGTGCATTGGAAGAACCACTTCGCCAGATTGTTGAGAACTGTGGTATTGAAGGAAGTGTTGTTGTAAATAAAGTGAAGGAAGGAAAAGGTGATTATGGTTTCAATGCCCGCGAAGAAAAATATGAGAACCTGATTGCTGCAGGTGTAATTGATCCAACAAAAGTGAGCCGTGTAGCATTGGAGAATGCTGCATCTATCGCCGGAATGTTGCTAACTACAGAATGTGTTGTAGCCGACAAGCCGGAGCCAAAGGCAGCTGCAGGTGCACCAGCAGGCATGCCAGGAATGGGCGGAATGGATTATTAATCAAAATTTCAATAAAAAAACCCCGGCTTTCCGGGGTTTTTTTTACTTAACTCCTGAGCGTGCAGGAATCCAGGAACTCCGTATTTAGCTGCAGGTCTGGCCCAATATTTTTATTTATTAAGGCATTGGCAATACCCTACTATGATCAAACACCAGTTAATATGCATCTTCATGATGCTATCTGTTTTGTATGTTTCTGCACAGAAGCAGGAGGAAAGGAAGGGCATGTTTTATTTTTCCGCAGGTACACACAGGGCTTTCTATACCCCAAGTACTGTTAGATTAGTTAGCGATGTAGCGCCTTCATTTGATTTTACGCTGGAAAAATTAAGAGCGAAAGACGATCAGGGTTTTAAGATAAATGCATCCCCCCAGTATACTTACAATGCAGGCTATTATTCCTTCCAAAAAAATGCAGGTATTGAATTTCAGTTTGACCATGTAAAATATAAGATCCGTGAAGGACAGGTTTCCAGACTTAGAGGTGAGATCAATAAAAAAATATTCGACCTTGATACAGTTGTTCATGCTGATTTTGTACAGCTCGAACATACTGATGGCGCTAACTATGCCATGATCAACCTGGTAAAATGGAAGCAGCTGACCATTGATAAAAAAAATGCACATTCACTGAACCTGTTTCTAAAAGCCGGTGGTGGCCTGGTAATACCAAAAACCAACTCCACCATTATGGGTAAACATAACGATGACCGTTATGCTGTTTCAGGGTATGTGATAGGCGTGGAGCCTGGCTTACGTTATAATTTTTTGAAGAATTTCTTTGCCTCTGCCAGTGTTAAAGGCGCCTATGCCAATTACCAAAAATTCAGGATTGCAGATGGTTTTGGCAGTCAGCAATGGTTTTCCGTTCAATTCAACCTGATGATAGGTGTACAAGTGGCTCATTAAACTGTGCAAAAAAAATCATCATTCCATTTAATTATTTTAGTATCTTGAAACTGACTACACTGTTCCTGTCAAACATTTAATTCTGGCCCTTTTCTTGCAGATGATCCAAACCCTGGACCGGCATTGTTTACCATTCACGCTTAAATCTTTGGCTATGTTTTACAAAATGTTTCGTTGGTTCAAATCAAAATTCAGGGGAAAGAAAGTGAAGGGTGGGTTTGATAATGATAATCCTTTTTTGATTCTTTAAGTAATAATTTCCTGTTTTACATTTTTGATCATTCCGGCAATTGTACAGCTCCTTGTATTCATCCATTTTGCATGCTTTAATATTAAGTAAATAGCATAGCTCACTTGAATCTATAACAGGAACAGATCAAAAAAAGCTTTTACTATTTTTCACATTTGAGATTCACTTTTTATATTCGTGTAAAGAAATCCGGTTTTCTACCTTACCCGTTAATCTTACCGGAGAAGAACCACGGTATACTGGCCGGTAAGTAT
>CAMPIQ010000045.1 GCA_946886475.1 uncultured Chitinophagales bacterium
CTGCACATCTTCGTCCTGTTCCAGTTTGTCAACCAGTTTCAGAACATCCTGGGCCTGTTCCTCTGATAATTCAACGGTGGTAGTGGGAATCCATTCAACTTCCGCGCTGAGTGTAGGCAATCCTTTTTCCTCTAGTGCTTTTTGCATGCTGCCAAAATCTGAAAAGGCGCATCTTAGTACCAATACTTCTTCGCCGTTCTCGCCTGTACTTTCGCCCATTTCTTCCAATCCATGATCGATCAGTTCAAATTCCAGTTCTTCCGTATTCATGCCTTCCGGCTTTAATTTGAAAACACCCATTTTTTTAAACTGAAAACTGACGCTTCCACTATTACCCAGTGTTCCATCCCCTTTATTAAAAATTGATTTCACATTGGCCACCGTCCGCACATGGTTATCGGTTGCTGTTTCTACCAGGATTGCAACACCATGAGGACCATACCCTTCATAAAGGATCTCCTCATAATTTTCCATTTCTTTACCCTGTGCCCTCTTAATGGCTGCTTCCACACGGTCCTTGGGCATGTTTACTGCTTTTGCATTCTGCATGCAGCGGCGAAGCGCCGGGTTGGTATTAGGATCAGGCCCGCCTGCTTTTACGGCAATGGCGATCTCTTTTCCAACGCGGGTAAATTGTTTTGCCATCCGGTCCCACCGGGCAAACATGGTAGATTTTCTTACTTCAAATATGCGACCCATAGAATAGTTTGTAGTTCAAAGTTCAAAGTCCATAGTCAGGAGTCTGGAGTCAATAGTCGGTCAGTATCATCCAATGCTCTCGTTTTTTCTCTTTCTCTTTCTCCCCTTATGGGCGCAAATGTAATAATATCAAAAACAAAAAAGCCGCTATTGAAGCGGCTTTGTATTTGTTTTAAAACTTATTATTTATTTTCCATTGGATTCGCAGGTTCGCCGTCATGTAAAGGTTCGGGCCTTCCTAATTTACTGGCATAAAGGATAAGGTGAATAACTGCAAATATGATGGAGATATACAACAGGGTTCTGTCTTCTTCAAATCCTACCACATATTGATGAAGAAAACCTGCCACTACCAGCAATAAGGCCAGTACTATTCCTGTGATCCTGGCTATTTTCATCCCTTTGCGTTGTACGGTTCCATTGCCAAGGTGACTGTTCTTTGCACCATAAACGAGGTAAATATCAAGACCGATCAGCATCCATAATAATAGCCTGATCCAGGTATCCATTGGCAGGAACACCATCATGAACAAACAGGTGATAATACCAAGTATGGGAACCAGCGGAACCAGAGGGGTTTTAAATGCACGAGGCAACTCAGGCATTTTTTTCCGCATCACCCAGATTCCCAGGCAAACCAGGATAAAGGCAAATAAAGTTCCTATGCTGGTCATTTCACCAACCACTCTTGCAGGTACAAATGCAGCAAAAAGACTTACAAATAACATGAAGAACAGGTTGTTCTTTGCGGGTGTTTGAGTTTTAGGATTCACGCTTGAAAAAATCCTTGGAATGAGGCCGTCCTTACTCATGCTGAAGAACACACGGCTTTGTCCCATCAGCATCACAAGGATCACGGATGCATAACCACCAAGAATAGCTACAATGATGGCACGGTTTAACCATGGATAATCCGGTTCCACCACACCTGCAGCATTGGCTTCACCCATCTGGTTGATGGCTACCGCCACCGGTGCAATTCCATCTTTACCTGAAAAGCTGGTGTAAGGTGTAACGCCGGTCATGACATGAGCGAAAAGAATATAAAGAACTGTACATATAGCCAGAGATCCCAGGATGCCCCAGGGCATATCTTTTTTTGGATTCTTTGCTTCCTGTGCCGCAGTACTCACCGCATCAAAACCTATATAAGCAAAGAATACAATGGCTGCCGCTCTTATCACTCCGCTAAAACCGTAATCGCCAAACGTGCCGGTATTGTCAGGTATATAAGGCGTATAATTATCATTATTGATATAACTCCATCCTAAAATAATGAACACCAGTACAACGGATACTTTTAAGGCTACAATTATAGCATTTACAAATGCACTTTCCCTTGTTCCTTTTATCAACAGTAAACTCATCAGAACTATAATGAATACAGCAGGCAGATTAATGATACCACCATCCCAGGGTCCTAGTGTGAGTGCTTCCGGCAGGTGTATTCCAAAATCGGCAAGAAATATAATCAGGTAACGGCTCCAGCTGATTCCAACGGTAGCGGCACCAACTGCATATTCAAGAACAAGGTCCCATCCAATGATCCATGCAATGAATTCACCCATGGTAGCATAGCTATAAGTATAGGCACTGCCTGCAACCGGGATCATGGAGGCAAATTCGGCATAACATAAACCTGCAAATAAGCAACCCATGGCAGCAACAACAAAAGAAATGGTAATGGCCGGACCTGCGTGGTTGGCAGCAGCCATACCGGTAATGGAAAACAAGCCTGCACCTATGATAGCTCCAATTCCAAGTGCAATTAAACCCCATGCCCCCAGGGTTCTTTTTAAAGTATGGCTACCCGTTTCCTGCGCTTCCTGCATTAAAACAGCCATGGGCTTTCTGACAAATAAACTCATAGTGATAGTTTAAACAATGATGGTTTGGTTTTCAAATATCTCTCAAAAAAAATAAATATTAATTCCGTGTTTTTGTCCCGGACACTGCAATATAGTAAAATGGTATCCCTGCCAGCACTATTCCCAACCCCCATAATGAATATGTGGGAGATGCATCTACAAGAAAAATGCAGAAGGCCAGGGCAATAATAATATAGATTACAGGAAGCACAGGATACCCAAAGGCTTTGTATGGTCTTTCCACACCGGGTCTTTTTTTACGAAGAATGAAGATGCCTATTATGGTAAGTACATAAAATATCACTACTACAAAAGAGATCATGGTAAGCAGTTCACCATAACTTCCGCTAAGGCAAAGAATTGAAGCCACAAAACATTGTATCCAGAGTCCATAGGCAGGAACAGCGTGTTTATTCAGTTCTGCCGTTTTTTTGAAGAACAATCCATCTTTGGCCATTGCATAATAAACCCTCGCACCAGCCAGTATCAATCCATTATTGCAACCAAAAGTGGATATCATGATCATTACGGCAATCAGGTTTGTGCCCATATTGCCAAAGATCTCAGTAGATGCTGTTACAGCTACCCGATCATTTTCCGCATGCGCAATCTCATTAAGTGGAAGTACATATATGTACATCAGGTTGGCGGCAACATAAATAATGGTCACGATCAGGGTGCCAAGAAATAAGCTTAATCCAATATTTCGTTTCGGATTTTTGATCTCACCCGCAATAAAGGTTACGTTGTTCCATGCATCGCTACTGAAAATAGAACCCGTCATAGCTGCTGCAATACCTCCGGCAAGTACCAGTCCCGAGATCTGTTCCCATCCTCCCCCTTCAGTGGCCTTAGCAGCATTGAAACCAGTTGACCAGTTCTCATCCCAATAATTATTTTTTACAAGCAGGAATCCAAAAATGATCAGGGCAAATAAGGCTATCAGTTTTGTAGAAGTAAAAGTAGTTTGAATGATCTTGCCACCCTTCACTCCCCTGGTATTTGAAAATGTTAGAAGTATAATAGTGACAATAGCCAGTAACTGGGCAGCCGAAACATCAAGCGGACCTACTGTAAATAGTATATTGTCTTCGCCTACTCCCGGTATCAGGTAAGAAGTGAACTTGCTGAAAGCAACAGCTACAGCTGCAATGGTGGCAGTTTGGATCACCAGGAGAAGACTCCATCCGTAAAGAAATCCTGCAAGCGGGTTATAGGCTTCTTTCAGGTAAATGTATTGTCCACCTGCTTTTGGATACATGCTGCTCAATTCGCCATAACTTAAGGCTGCCGTGATGGTCATAAACCCTGTTATCAACCATACCGCAATGAGCCAGCCCGCACTGCCTACATTCCTGGTAATGTCCGAGCTCACAATAAAAATTCCGGAGCCGATCATGGAGCCAGCCACGATCATGGTAGCATCAAAAAGACCAAGCGATTGCCTGAAAGACTGTTGTTCTGCCATGTTTATGTTTTAAGGGAACGTTTTTAATTCAACCTTATCACTATGTCCACACTTTAATAAAGCAGGTAAAATAAAACAATAATTTAAAACGAAGCACATAAAACTGTGTTGTGCGGTGCGTGTCCTTCACGTCCGTATGCCCCGCTCTCCGCACTCCGCGCTGCACTCTTGTTTTGCATGCTGGTTATTTTTTCCGATTTTCGGCCAACTTTCATTAAAGCTGATATATGAGTAAAGGCAACAAGCTAACTTTCTGGATCCTCGTTTCCATGGTTCTCGGAATCCTCGTGGGTTATATTTATAATCAATATGGCACCGGAAGTAAAATCACTTACACCCCAACAAGGGACTATGTTGGTTACGATACATTAAATGTAAATTTTGCAGGTAATCCAATACAGCAGCGCATATTTATTGTTAAGGATTCCACTGAATTTAAAAGTGTGCGTGACAGTATAGGCAGTGCTGCGTGGATGGCTGTTTCCAATACCAGTACCAATTTTAATCTGGAAGGAGATGGTAGAATTGAGAATACTCCAACTGTAAGGCACGGAAGTGCCACGATCACTTCAATTAAAAGTGCGGCAGATATTTTAAAGCTGCTTAGTACCATATTTATAAGGCTGGTTCAAATGATCATTGCTCCTTTGGTTTTTACAACCCTGGTGGTTGGTATTGCCAAACTGGGTGATCTGAAAACGGTAGGAAGGGTAGGTGGCAAAGCCATCCTCTGGTTTGTTTCAGCCTCTCTTATTTCACTGTTGATTGGCCTGGTGCTGGTAAATTATTTCAGACCCGGCGAATACATCGACCTCTCTCAAAGAGATGTGGAGGGATTGGGCGACCTGTTGTCGAAGAAACAAAGCTTCTCCATCCAGAACTTTGTGGAGCATGTAATACCAAAAAGCTTTATAGAGGCAATGGCTACCAATGAGATCCTGCAACTTGTAGTATTCTCTGTTTTCTTCGGTGTGGCTGCAGCTTCTATTGGCGAATATACCAAACCATTGATCAAAGGCCTGGAAGTGGCATCGCACGTTATTTTGAAAATGGTAAATTATGTAATGAATTTTGCTCCGGTTGGTGTGTTTGGAGCACTGGCGGCAGTGGTAGCTGCGAAAGGACTGGGCATTTTTGATTTCTATATAAAATATTTTCTTTTCTTCCTCATCGGCATTGGTATTCTCTGGGTAATCCTTTTATCAGTAGGATACGCCATTTTAAAAGGCCGGATGAAAGAATTATTAAGAAGGATTGGCAGCCCTCTGCTCATTGCTTTCAGTACCACAAGCAGTGAAGCCGTGTTTCCCAAATTAACTGAAGAGCTGGAAAGATTTGGTTGCCGCGACCGCATTGTTGCCTTTGTATTACCATTGGGATATTCCTTTAACCTTGATGGCAGTATGATGTATATGACATTTGCGAGTCTCGCTATTGCACAGGCATATGGTATTGACCTTCCACTGGCCACCCAGCTTACCATGTTGCTCGTGCTGATGCTCACCAGTAAAGGAATTGCAGGTGTGCCCCGTGCATCGTTAGTGGTGGTATTGGCCACCTGCGCCATGTTTGATATCCCGCCGGAAGGTGTGGCACTGATCTTACCTATTGACCACTTCTGCGATATGTTCAGAACAGCAACCAATGTAATTGGAAATGCACTGGCTACCAGTGTGGTGAGTAAATGGGAAGGGGAGCTGGGAGAATAAAGCTATTGGCCATTGGCAAATGTTCAATGCCATTAACAAAACTATTAAGTGAACGACATTTTACAAATAACTTTCCTCGAGGGTGGTTTCATCCACAACTTCATTGAGTGGATCATCAATTACGGGGGATTGTATCTATTGCTTTTTATAGTGTTTGCGGAGACAGGACTTTTTGTTGGATTTTTTCTTCCGGGCGATGCGTTACTTTTTACTGCCGGTATTTACCTGGACAGCCTTACCGATGAATTCTTCGGATTTCATTACATGTTCATCATTTTACTGGTAATATTTGCATCTATACTGGGCAACCTGGTTGGATACTGGTTTGGAAAAAAAACAGGTCCATTGTTTTATGAAAGAAAGGAAACCTGGCTTTTTAAAAAGAAACACCTGGTGAAGGCAACTGAATTTTACAACCAGTACGGTAAGGCTACTATCTTCCTGGCCAAGTTCCTTCCTATCATCCGCACATTTGCACCTATAGTGGCAGGTATTGTAAAAATGAACCGGTCAACCTTTATATTGTATAATATTCTGGGCAGTCTTGCCTGGGTATGCAGTATGATGCTGGGCGGTTATTATCTTCAAAGCTGGATGGAAAGTGAGTTTGGCTTCAATCTGAAAGATTATATAGAGCCCATAACGCTCATCATCATCCTGGTAACCACGCTGCCGGTGATCTGGAAATTATTTTTTGCAAAGAAAAAAGTAGTGCCTGTTGAAAAAATTATTGATGATGTAAAGATCAATTAATACAACTGCATGGTAGTGTCTTCATCTTCTCCCAAAAACAAAAATGGAATTTTTAATGTGGCCGTGATCGTTGCGGCGCTTGGATATTTTGTAGATATCTATGATCTGCTGTTATTCACCATTGTAAGGGAACCCAGTCTTGCCGCAATTGGAGTGAATATGAAAGATTCGAAAGAAGTGATCGCTGCCAGTACCATGGTGATCAACTGGCAAATGATCGGACTTTTGATCGGTGGTATTGTATGGGGCATTATGGGAGATAAAAGAGGCAGGTTAAGTGTACTTTTTGGATCCATCCTTTTGTATTCCGTGGCTAATTTTCTCACTGCTTATGTTACTACCATAGAACACTATGCCTATGCCAGGTTTGCTGCAGGTATTGGACTAGCCGGTGAACTTGGTGCAGGTATCACACTGGTGAGCGAATTGCTTCCCAGATCTAAAAGAGGGATCGGTACTTCCCTGGTGGCAGGCATTGGTTTATTTGGAGCCGTGGTGGCCTATTTTACCTATGAGTACACGCAGGACTGGAGACTTTGTTATAAGATCGGCGGTGTACTGGGTATCGCACTTTTATTGCTAAGGATTGGAGTAGCGGAAAGCGGTATGTATAAACAGGTAAAGAACCTGGGGGTTAGCAGAGGAAATATATTTATGTTCTTCACCAGTGCCAGGCGGTTCAGGAAATATTGGCTGGCCATCCTGATTGGCTTGCCTACCTGGTATGTGATTGGCATTCTTGTGAACCTGAGTAATCGTTTTGCCGAAGCTTTTTATGGCCCTAATAGTATAGATAGCGGAAAGGCCATTATGTACGCTTATATAGGAATAGCGGTGGGTGATATTCTCATAGGGCTGATCAGCCAGTATTTTAAAAGCAGGAAAAAAGCATTGTATCTTTTTTATGCACTTTGCATTACATCGGGAATCTTGTTTTTCAGTTCCTGGGTAAGCAACGATAACAGGATGTATATTGTTTGTACTGCTTTAGGTTTCAGCACGGGTTTCTGGGCCATATTCGTTACTATGGGCGCCGAGCAATTCGGCACTAATTTAAGAGCAACAGCCGCCACCACCATTCCTAACATGGTACGCGGTGCGCTCCCGCTGATCAACCTGGTGTTCAAGCAGGTTTTTCAGGATAGCTGGAAATGGGGGCTGGTGAAAAGCGGCATCGTAACGGGAATAATTGTAATGGTAATAGCTTTGGTATCGGTTTACTTTACCGAGGAAACATTCCATAAAGACCTGGATTATACAGAAGAATAATAATCGCAACATGATCAGTGAAAAATCAAACAGCATATTTAACAGGAGTATTGAAGATTATCATTTACATGATGATGTGAATGCGCCTGTTCATAATCCATTCGACAAGGGAAGTATTGAGTATTTACTGTATTCGAAAAACTGGATCGATACCGTTCAATGGCATCTTGAAGATATCATCCGGAACCCTCACATTGATCCGGTGGAAGCGTTGAAGTTGAAAAGAAGGATAGACCAGTCCAACCAGGAAAGGACCGATATGGTTGAATTCATCGACAGCTTTTTTCTTCAGAAGTATAAGAATGTAAAAGTGCTCGATACAGCCACCATCAATACGGAAAGCCCTGCATGGGCTATTGACCGCCTTTCTATTCTTGCTTTAAAGATCTTCCATATGCAACTGGAAGCTACCCGCAGCGATGCAGGGGAGGAGCATAAAAGGTCAGCTACAGAAAAACTGGATGTTCTCTTATTGCAGCAAAAAGATCTTTCCATGGCCATAGACCAGCTGGTAGATGATATAGAACACGGCCGCAAATACATGAAGGTGTATAAACAAATGAAAATGTATAATGATGAAAGCCTGAACCCGGTACTCTATACCCAAAAAAAATAAATGAACAAAACAGCGTTGAAACATTTCTTGGTATTCCGGTTTTCTTCCCTTGGCGATATTGCCATGACAGTTCCGGTCATCAGGCTATTGCTTCAACAACATACCGGCATCAGGATTACAATGGTTTCAAATGATTTTGTAAGGCCATTATTTAAAGGTATCGACAGGCTGGAATTTTATGCAGTTGATAAAAAAGGGAAACACCGTGGCATAAAGGGCATGTATCGTTTGTTCAAAGAATTAGAAACGGCCGGACATGTTGATGGTGTGGCTGACCTGCATGATGTGCTCAGAACTAAATTGTTGAGAACTTTTTTTTATCTAAAGGGGAACCGGGTGGCTGTAATAGATAAAGGGAGAAAAGAAAAAAAAGAATTGACGCGCAAAAAAAACAAAAAGCTTCATCCGTTAAAATCAAATTTCCTTCGCTATGCCGGGGTGTTCTCCAATTTGGGATATCCCATCAAATTAAATGCGCAAAACGCTACAATAAAACTTGCTGTACCAGGAGAACTTGCCCGGTTAAAAGATCTTGGACATGTACTCATTGGCATAGCGCCCTTTGCCCTGCACAAGGAGAAAACCTATCCTGCTGAGAAAATGAAACAGCTGATCAGACTACTGTCCAAAAACAGTAAACTGAAATTGTTTTTGATAGGAGGCAGGGATGATGCTGAAGAACTGGAAACATGGCTTCCCGGTGCTGATGGAGTGGTTTCATGGGCTGGTAAAATGGACTTTCAAAAAGAATTGAATTATATCTCGTCACTTGATCTCATGGTAAGTATGGATTCAGCAAACATGCATCTTGCTTCCATGTTTGGTGTGCCCGTGGTTTCAATTTGGGGAGGCACTCATCCATACCTTGGATTTTATGGATGGGGACAATCGCCCCTCAATGCGGTACAGGTGGATCTGGAATGCAGGCCATCCTCTGTTTTTGGAAATAAGCCCTGTCACAATGATCTTGCCTGCATGAACATGATATCACCTATTGTGATCTTTGAAAAAATTATCCGGCAACTGAATCTGGAACATTATGAAATTTCTCGTAATTAGAACAGGCGATATTGGAGACATTGTACTTTCAACCCCTGTTATCAGGTGTATAAAAAAACAATTGCCTCTTGCCGAAGTGCACTTTCTGCTGAACAGCAGGTTTCGCTTGTTGCTGGAACAAAATCCATACGTTGATAAAGTTCACTCTTTTACAGAAAGTGAAACTATTGGGGAAGAACTGAGGTCTGAAAATTTTGACATCGTCATTGACCTGCAGGATGACAGGTTTTCCAGGCGTATAATCAGAGAACTCGGTGTAACCGCAAAGTCATACGATAGGCTTGCGTTCAAAAAAGCGCTTTATACCAGATTTAAGGTGAATACCATGCCATCGTTGCATGTGGTTGACCGTTATTTGAAAACCGTTGAATCGTTGCAGGTAAAAGATGATGGCGAAGGACTGGATTATTTCATACCATCAAGAGATGAAGTAGTGGAGAAGGACATACCAGCCTCCCATCATCTTGGATATATAGCATTGGTAATTGGCGGGTCTAAGTTCAATAAGAAAATGCCGGTAGAAAAACTAAAAGAAATCTGCCTGGCTATAGATCATCCTATCATTTTACTTGGTGCCAATGAAGATTTCAATGAAGGATATCAGGTGAGCAGTATCGATCCCGTTAAGATCTATAATGCCTGCGGAAAATTCAACCTGAATGAAAGCGCTGATCTTTTAAAAAAATCCAGACTGGTGATCAGCCACGATACAGGGCTCATGCATATAGCCGCTGCTTTGAAAAAGCCCATCATCAGTGTGTGGGGGAGTACGGTGCCCTCTTTTGGTATGGTGCCCTATTATGGAAAGCGTTTTCAGAACAGGGTTTCTTCAGAAATGATCCAGGTAAAAAATTTATGGTGCAGGCCCTGTTCTGAAAGAGGATTGGATCATTGTCCGCAGGGACATTTTAAATGCATGAAAAAGATCTCCGTTCCGGCTGTTGTGGAACAAGTAAAAGCGCTACTGAAAGCAGATCAGAATTCAAATTCCTTTACTGAAGGATGATGAAGCATTTTTTTACTGAAATCATTATGGTGTTTCTCCGGTCCGCGTACATGCCAGGTGCCAATAATAAAGTCGCCCTTTTTAGTTCTTTTCACCCGTTTGAATATCAGACCACTCTGTCTGAGCATATTTTCATATTCTTTTAATAGGTCTTCACGGTATTCGCTAACGATGGTATAGGTATGCGACTGGTTAAAATTATCAATAACAGATTCGAGCCTGGTGAATAGTAAAAGCGAAGCCAGCACAATGATGGTGGTGATACCTACCAGTAAATAGGCACCGTTGGCTATGCCCATGCCCAGTGCAGCCACGGCCCAGATAGTTGCGGCGGTTGTAATTCCATTTACCCGGTTATCGGTTTTAAAAATTACACCTGCGCCAAGAAAGCCAATGCCGGTAACAATATTTGAAGCAATGCGGGAGGGACTTACATCATCAAACTGGCTGGAAAAAGTTGTAAATAAAAATGACCCAAGGCAAATGAGTATCATGGTACGGAACCCTGCGGATTTGCTGAAATATTCACGCTCTGCACCGATCAGTCCGCCAACAAGGATCACATACAACAGTCTTAATAACAACTCATCTATTGAAATCATACTCAAATTTATTACACTAAAATAAGGGCATTTTGATGGTCTGATAATTGTACAATCAGTCCGGAACAAAATAAACAATTATGAAAGCTAGTATTTTATTTATTGCGGGCTCCATGGTATTTGGATTATCAGCCTGTAATAATGCTGAAAGCAGGTATATGAACCTGTCAACCGGCGAAGGCGTTGAACTGGAAAAAGATGAGAAAACCGGATTGATGGTGGATGCGGAAACAGGTGAGCCGGTGGAGATTTATGTAGATACCAGGTCGAAAGACACCATCTGGGGATCCACAGGTGAAGTGATCAATGGTTATGTATATAGAACTGATAATGGTGAGTGGGAATTCAAAGAGGAAGATTTTAAAGTGAAAGCCGATGGAGATGAATATAAAATGAAATCAGGCGATGATTACAAAGTAAAACGTGATGATGGTGAATACAAGATCAAAAATGGAGATTATAAAAAGGAAGTGGAGAAGGATGGCGATATTACCATTAAAAATGGGGATACCAAGATCAAGATAGACGGCGAGACCGGTGAGCGTAAGGTAAAGAACGACTAAAAGCCAATGGCCAAAGGCGATAGCCTTTGGCCTCTTTTATGGCGTACCTTCATTCACATTATCATTATCCGCACTGCCCAGGCTATAATCGTTATTTTCCTCATCTTCTGCCCCGCTGTTTTCTGCCCGGTCATCCAGTTCAGATCCGGGAATATCAAGGTCCTTTCCGGATCTTTCGCTTCCGAAGCTGGATTCATTTAATGGTACATTTTCAAAATCAGTATTATCCATTGCCGCTCTTTCCAGGTTGTCTTCATCCGTGGTAGACATGTAGTCGATCTTTTCAAGTGTTGCCCGTTCCTGCCTGTTCACATCAGCTTCATTACCACTTCGCAGGTCTGCTTCATCATCATCTTCAAAAATGTTGCGTCCTTCTTCATCATCAGATGAAATGGTAGTATCGGATAGCATGCCTGCAGGAGGTGCGTTTACAAATTCCTGACCTGGTATATCCTTTACATCAGGCAGGTCAATATAAGTTTCTTCAGGTTCCATTCTTTCACGGTCGCCCTGGGAATCGGGCAGATCATTTGGCGCTGAAGAATTTTTCTCATGACGGCTGGCACCTCTTTGGTCAGCATCAGACTGGTTGTTGTTTTTTCTATTTTCCATGACCGGTTTATGATCAGTACTTAAAATTCTATGCCCGGATACAAAGCCGGTATCAACATATCCCCATACCGTAGTAATACTGGAAATTTCAGGTAGTACTACGGTTTGTTAAATGCAGTTTATAAAGCATCTTTCCACTTTATTCCACCAAAATATCTGTTATGCCGTCAAAACATTTAATTTCTTTAAATGAAGCACATGAAATGATTTCAAAGTTCAGAAAGATGAAAGAGGTGATCCTCAAAGACAACTTTCTCAACCTGGATATTCTTCCCAATTGCGAAACATTTGAACGAAGTGCATTTGATACCATTCTTGCCAAAGAAGGTTGCACTTCTGTAAGGGCTTACCTGGGAATGGATGCATTGGATCAGGTGAGATTGATCTTTGTTGGCGTTAATGAAAATAATGAGGACCTGATTAATTCAGTGAACACCGCAGATGAGGATGATGACGGGGATATTTTTGAAAACGGGGTGAGGTGTCCAAGTGTTTGCCCTCCGCCTTCACCTATAAATCCATAAATAAGTAATGCCCTTAGAAGTAGTAGTATTGTTAAGTTTTAGCGTTTTGATAGCAGCCGTGATTGCATTCGCTAATTTTTCAAAGATCAGGAGTATATATTACCCCTTTATATATGTGATCTGGCTGGCATCTCTGAATGAGATCATCACTTACATACTCTATAAAAATGGCATGTACAATATTATCAACAGTAATATTTATTGCCTGCTCGAGGCATTGTTGTTATTATGGTTCTTTAAGAACATAGGTTGCTTTCAGTTGTATAAATGGATGGTACATGTACTTGGTATTACCTTTATCATAACCTGGTTTGTTGATAATTTTGTCATCAACCAGTTTGGTAAAGAATATAGTTCATGGTTTATACTCGTATATTCCTTTCCGGTAGTATTGTTAAGTATTAATGCCATTAACAGGTTGTTGATCAGGGAACGGGAGTTACTCCGGAATCCAACTTTTTTAATTTGTATCGGCTTTATTGTTTTCTTTACATACAGGATAGTTGTGGAGGTGTTCTGGGTTTATGGACTGGCGGCGAGTCTTACTTTTGCAAGTAAAGTGTATGATATATTATCCATTATCAATCTTCTATGTAATTTAATATATGCACTAGCCATTTTATGGATGCAAAAGAAACAAGCCTTTACACTGCAGTATTGATTGTAAGTGTTGTGATTGGAACCATCATCACTTACTTTATTATCTCTATTGTGCGGCAGCATCGCCGTAGTCTTCAGTTGTATAAGCAAAGCATCCAGACAGAGATCACCACACTGGAGAAGGAAAGGGTGCGCATGGCTGCCGATCTTCATGATGAAGTGGGCCCTGTACTTTCATCGATCAAATTAAGGATCGGCAGTATTGATGTACTCACCGTGGATGATCAGCTTGAGATTGAAAAAACTTCACTTCAGATCGATAACCTGATCAAGCGAATGAGGGAAATTTCATTCGACCTGATGCCAAATTCACTGATCAGGAAAGGTTTGCCTGAAGCTTTAGGTGAATTCATTGACTATTGCTCAAAGAACGGTGATCTTGAAATAAAGTTCAGCTATACGCCCCTCACCATTACCCGGCAGCAATCTATCAATCTTTACCGAATTGTTCAGGAGGTGATCCACAACACCAGAAAGCATGCTAAAGCAAACCGGTTACAGATTGAATTAAAGCAGGAAAAACAATTGATTGTACTGGCTACAAATGATAATGGGGTCGGGTTTAATTACCATGATAAGGTGAAGGATGCCGGTGGAATGGGATTGCACAATTTATTAAGCCGTACTGAAATGATGGGAGGGAAAATGTTTATTGATTCAAAAAAAGGAAGAGGAACTACATATATTTTTGAAATACCAACTACATCAAAAGATAAACATGAGTACAATAAGGATAGTTTTAGCTGACGACCACGAGATCTTCAGGGATGGATTCAGGGCCATGTTGAAAAAACAGCCTTCAGTACTGTTGATTGGCGAAGCTTCCAATGGCGAAGAACTGATTGAACTGGCAGGAAAATTAAATCCTGATGTCATTGTTACTGATATTAAAATGCCCAGGCTTGACGGACTGGATGCCACACGGCGTCTTACCGCCGAATTTCCTCATATTGGTATCATTGCCTTATCCATGTTTGATGAAGAAAACCTGATAGTGGACATGCTGGATGCCGGCGCCAAAGGTTATCTGCTGAAAAATGCCCATAAAGATGAGATCATTGAAGCTATAAAATCGGTGAAAGCAGGGCAAACCTATTACTGCGATGGCACCTCTTTGAAACTAGCCGAAATGATCGGTAAAAGCAGGCATAGTGTGTTAACCAATCAAAAAAAACCTGATTTTTCTGAAAAAGACCTGGAGGTGATACGTTGCATCTGTACTCAGATGTCCAATAAGGAAATTGCTGCCCGGCTCAATCTCAGCATCCGGACCATTGAAGGCTACCGCGATCGCATACAGGAAAAAATCGGCGCCAGGAACGCTGCCGGAATCGTTGTATATGCTATAAAAAATAAGATCTACCAGTTAAGCTGATCAGATCAACTGCCTTCCTCTTTTTAAAATAGCCGCCAGCGTTTCATTGGAAGGATCTTTTTCACATTGTGATGCTTCCCACCGGTTGTTACGGTTACTAACGGTGATCAACATGGTATGATTCCAGCTCACGGAACGAAAATAAAACAGCTCATGGTGCCCGCCTTGTTTCACCTCAACGCAGATCGCCGGTTTTTGTATCACCATGGAGGCATCATCATATATTTCGGAGCGGTTGCCATTGATTGTATTGCATATGCCCTGCAACAGGAAGATCCGGTTATCAAAAGGATCAGTTATTATCCTTATTTCATTTGGCATGGCAGTAAAGGAAAAAGGGGCACAGATTAAAAACAAACAACACAGAGAGTCAGATCATGATTTCGATTTCGTCGAAACTTGCTATCAATTCCTTACCCGCGTAGATCCGGATGGCATCGTATTTATCGATGCTTTCAATAGGTTCAGAATACAAAACCTCTTTTACAGGTCCATAAATATCCATGGGCTGCACGGGTATCATCAATTGAAGCATATTGTGTTCACAGGGCAATTTTATGAAACAGGGCTTTTGTTTACCGGCCTGTATTTCTCCTAAAATATAAAGGGTACCAAATTGGGCAGAATCAAATTCGTCAAATTCTATCCATACCTCCCATAATCCCGTGTCAATTACAGCTTGGTTTACCATACTGCCAAGTTAAGGCAGTAGCAATATTGAAAAATTACGGTTACTACGTATTTTGATTAGTAATACTACCTGACTTCCGGAGGGCTGCGGAAGTAACCCTGGCGGTTAAAGGAAGAACCTGATCCTGTTCAATTTCTACAGGCCGGTAAACAGCCTTTTACTAGCTGAACGGTTAAGAAACAGGCGAAACGGAAAGACCTGATGCAGGCTGTATTTGGGAGATCCGTTGAAGCAGCTCAATGGACACAGGTCTTTCAGCTGGTAAAACAATATCATTTACCTGGCGTACGGGTAAGATCATTTTTGTTGTACTGCAAATAAATATTTCGTCGGCTGTTTGTAATTCTGAAATATGGATATCCCTTTCTTCAACTTTGAACTGTTGTTTTGAAACCTCCAGTATTTTTTTTCTGGTAATTCCTTTTAAAATGTTCCCCGCCGGCGTAATGACCTTTCTGTCTTTTACCATAAAAAAATTAGCCCTCGGGCATTCAGTAAGGAACTCATTATTATGATAAATTACATCATCTGCTTTTTTTTCTTTTAACAGGGGCTGCAGCCAGATCGCCATTAAATAATCAATGGTTTTTACCTCCGGCAGTTGTCTCTGGAATGGCCATGATATCAATTTGATGCCTTTACTGATCTCCTCCGCCATAGGCAGATGAAAGGAATGCGTGCTTAATATAAGATTGGGTTGAGCGGGATGGTAACCATCGGCCGAATAACCGCCGGTAAGTGTAATGCGGATACCGCAATGTGTTTGCTGGTTTTTACTGATCATCAGAAAGATGATCTCTTTTAATTCATCTTTAAACAGGGGAACGTCCAGGTGCATCTTTGAAGCGGAATTATAAAAGCGGTCTAAATGATCATCAAGGTAAACTGGTAATCCATGGTTCACTTTAAGAAAGTCAAATATTCCATAGCCACGCATAATGGCCAGGTCAGTGAATTTTAATGCAGCTTCATCTTCTTTTATGAAGCCATCATTGATAAATACCCATTTATTCATCAGTCTATTTTAAATGTTTTGAAAAGAAATCCAATGTTCTTTGCCATGAAAGTCTGGCTGCAGCTTCATTATATCTTGATGATGAAGTGTCGTTATGGAAAGCATGGTTTACGCCTTCATAAACATATTGTTCATAAGTGATGTTATTTTCTTTCAATGCTTCTTCATAGGCTTTCATTCCTTCGTTGATCCTGGTATCAAGCCCGCCATAATGTAATTGAACGGCCGCTTTTATTTTCTTAACATCCTCTGCTGAAGGCTGTCTTCCATAATAGGACACCGCAGCCCTGAGTTTTGGGATATGAACAGCCAGATGATTCGCCATTGCGCCTCCCCAGCAAAACCCTACGCAACCATAATTCCGGTTCTGATCTTTTCTTGTGGCCAGGTAATCAAATCCTTTCATAAAATTTTGTTGCGTTTCCTTCTGATCAAGTTTGCTGAATAATTGCCGTGCTTCATCCTCATTGTCAGGCGTTCCGCCCAGTGGAGCTAAAGCATTTGGCGCCATGGCAAGGTATCCGGCCCTGGCTACCCGTCTTGCCACATCTTCAATATGGGGATTGAGTCCGCGGTTCTCATGTATAACCATAA
The DNA here is from genome assembly GCA_946886475.1 of uncultured Chitinophagales bacterium. Next base: position 17,084 of record CAMPIQ010000045.1, read on the forward strand.
CCGCTGAATAGCGCGTTTCTTTTTTTGGTCTTGCTACATAGGCTTTCATTTCCGTTGTACCGGTTCCCGCAAAACTGATGTATTCAGTAAATAATTCTTCATCGCCGGTAATGGTTGCATTTGCATAGTTTCCTTCAAGTGAAGGCAGTATGGCAATGGCCGTTGCCAGGCTTCCTGTAAGTAATACAAGCCTGCGGATAAAATCCTGACGGTTGAGGGGCTTATGCGTGTATTCATCATAGAGCTCAATGATCCGCTGGTCCATAATGCTTTTTGATATCTAAAAATAAGGAAAGAGAAAGGGAAAGAGAAAGAGAATATGGCTTAATATTTTATGCCTGATAAGAAAATTGATTTATGCCGCTGAATATCCTTATAAAAAAAGATCCAGTTCAAAAGGCCAGGATGAAATGCAGAAAGAAGTTCCTTTATTATTTTAAAAAAGGATACGCAGACCCTACTTATGTAAGCTGGGAAAGACAGTATAAACTGGATGCACATTTCAGGTTTCAGCAGCACCTGGACAGGAATAACTATTTGAGGTTGCTGGATCAAAAAAAATACGAAGATATTGCTCAGCTTGCGGTGCGGGTTGAAAGCCGCACCAATCTTTTATTTTCTTTTGAGAAAATGGCCCTTAGGGATGCTGTAAAACCAAAGGAGGGAGCAAAGTCATTCGCAAAAGGCCTGTTTGAATATGTATATGGCAGAGATACGCTGCAGGAAAGGTTTGAAAGTTTTACAGAGGTGATAGCACAACTGCCAAGAAAACAAACCAGGGTTCTGACCTGGCCATTGACCACCGTTTTTGGTTTTCTGGCCAATCCGCAGGAACACATTTTTTTAAAACCCCGTATAACGCAGATTGCTTCCAAAAAATATGCTTTTGATTTTCAATACAAATCAAAACCCAACTGGAATACTTATAAAAGCCTGCTCGATTTTGCCGGACAAATCAGGAAAGACACAGCTGATCTGAAACCACAGGATTTCATAGATCTGCAATCATTCATCTGGGTGATGGGCTCGGATGAATATCCCGATTGATTTCCGGCATAATTTTTTTACATTTTAAAAAAAACATTTATGGAAAAGATGAATGATCTCAAAGACCTGTTAAGGCACGAAATAGAAGATCTGTATTCTGCCGAGGAGCAGATCATTGAAGCATTGCCTTTGATGATTGAGAATGCTAATAATCCAACACTTAAAAATTCGCTTTCAGAACACCTGAAGGTTACTGAAATGCAGAAGAAAAGACTGGATCAGGTGAGGAAGTTGCTTGGATCGAATGATGATAAAGAGAAAAAAGGATTTTTTTCGGGATTGTTTGGTGGTAAACAGGAATGCAAAGCCATGAAAGGGATCATAGAGGAAGGAAATAAAATCATGGGTGAGGACATGTCGCCGGAAGTATTGGATGCCGCCATCATTGCCAGTGCCCAGAAAGTTGAACACTATGAGATCTGCGGTTATGGAACAGCCCGGAGTTTTGCAAGAGAATTAGGTCTCACAAAGGTTACAGAATTACTGCAGGAAACCCTGGATGAAGAATATGAAGCAGACGACCTGCTTACTATTTTAGCTGAAAGCAGCATCAATGAAGAAGCTGAAATTACCGCAGATTCGGCATCAGGATCAACAGGAAGAAAATCGGGCGAAAGAGTATCAAGGTCAGAAAGGGAACTGGAGCCTGTATCTAACCGGAGAACATCCTCAAAAAGCAGTTCAGGCAATGGAAAAACCTCAGGCCCACGTAAGCCGGGCGGTAGTTCCGGCAGAGGCACGACATCTGGTGGCAGGGGTTCTTCAGGAAGCGCACGCGGACGATAATAAGTAGCCGCCATCGGTTATATGGAACAAAGCCCGGATTTAACCGGGCTTTGTTCTATAAGATTATTTTCTGAACTGTGTTATCCGTATTATTTATTGGAAGAACTATAGATATTCCATTTTTTTCCACGCATGGTTACGATCAATTGTTTTTTATCATTTTCTAGAACTACATAACGGTTTTTCTTATTACCGGCTGCACACTCATATACTGCTGAAACAGTATAATTCTCATATTGTGACCTGAGTTTCGATTGCATGGATGTGGTCAGATCAGAAACATGTAAAGGCGTTGTTACAACTACCAAAGCGTTATCCTCATTGTAATAGGCAAAATTCTGTTTACCCTTTATCTGAAAGGACACCCTGGTAAAACCATCAACCAGTTCCCAGCTTACATGTTCAGCACTGCTGAAAGTTTTAAAAAATGTGCTGAGGAAGGCGGGGTAGTTGTTGTCTGTTGCAAAAGCAGATGTGCCAAAGGATAATATAAGCAGGCTGGTTGCCATCACTAATCGTTTCATAAAAATTATTTTATTGTTTTTGATTTGTATCATGTGACGATGGTTGCGCGCACTATGTTACAGTATGCCTGCTTTTTACATTTGCTTTATGATTGATACAGGGTAAATTTCTTTTTTATATGTTTCACTTGTAGAATGAAAGCCCTAATTTGTAACCCGGATCGCAATAGCCCTAAATCAAACTTAACCATTCATGAACCGCTTTTTCAGAAGATTGCCTTTGCCGGCGAAACTGATGTTAATTGGATTTTTACCGCTATTGTTCCTTGTATTCCTGAGTTTTGGTTTGTATGTTGAAAAAGATCAGAACCTGGCTATACTTGAAAAATATCTTAACCGTTTTGAGGAATCTGCCAATCTTACCCATCTCATTGATAATCTTCAGCTGGAAAGAAAGTACAGCTATGAATTTGTTTTGAATAAAGGCAGGGGTGCTGAGATGAAGCGCCAACGGCTAAACACCGATTCATTGATCAGAGAACTGAATGAGAAGGGTGATTCAACACTGAAGAATTTTGAAAACTATTCATTTCTTTCAGAGCTGGGTACCACCAGAAATAATATCGACAGTGGACTGATAGCTCCAAGTGGGGTGATGCATTTTTATTCCGCCTCCATTTTCCGTCTAAATACCCTCAATAATTTTTCTTCAGGTAATAATTCGCACCTCAGGCATGTATACAGTAATATGACCGCACAAAAGCTGATCTCGGAGATGATCACTTACCTGGGTCTGATCAATGCCAATGTTTATAATATTTTATATACCCGTGAATATATTGTTGAAACGCTGATGGGCACCATGCCATCTTTTGAGGTTTATAAATCCTATGAAAAAGAATTCAGGTTAAAGGCCTCTCCGGGCGTTATTGAACAATATGACAAGGTGAGGTATAATTCAGCACTTGCTGAAAACATCAGCTACCTGGATCAGGTTTTCAAAACGTATAATGTTGACAGCAATTATACATACGAAAGCTGGGGTAAGCTTACCTCCGGTGCGGTCAATGATCTGCGAAGGCTGCAGATGAATCTACTGCAGGATGTTCAACACAGGATGCGTGCAAGTTATGCTGAAGAAAGAGGGGAGAAATGGAGAACGCTGATTTTTCTGATTTTTGCATTGGCTGTTGTTATTGCCCTCGTAATTTATACGGTTCACATACTGAATACCATGCTCAATGAATTAAAACAAAATGCGCTTAAGATATCCAGGGGTGAACGGGCATCGTCTTTTCAGAATGTTTCAAATGATGTGATAGGCAGCCTTGCCCGGTCAATTTCCGCCATTGACAAGAGTAATAAGCAACTGGCTGATGCAGCCAACTCTATTGGCTCGGGAAATTTTGATGTGTTGTTGCAACCACGGAGCAATGACGACGTTTTGGGTATTGCATTGTTGAGGATGAAAGAAAACCTTCAGACATCCACAAGGGAAACAGCAGAAAGCCGTGAACAGTTTATAAAACTGGCCGATTTTGTACCACAGATAGTATGGACGGCCACCAATGAAGGATATGTTGACTATTATAATAAACAATGGTATGAATTCACCGGCTCGGGGCAGGAATATGGAGTAGAGAGTTTTACAAGACATCTTTATGGAGCCGACATAAAAAAATGTATTGATACATGGTATAAAAGCGTAAGGACCGGCGAGCCATATGAAATGGAATACAGGATCAGGGACAGGCATGGTAATTACAGGTGGTTTCTGGGAAGAGCCGTTCCTGTACGGAATACGGAAGGCAAAATTTTAAAATGGTTCGGAACATGTACGGATATACATGAACGTAAGAACAGGAGTGAGGAGCTTGAAGAACTTGTACAACAAAGAACGCGGGAACTTGAAAGATCTAATGACGACCTGAAGCAGTTTGCACACGTGGCCAGTCATGATCTGAAAGAGCCCATGAGAAAGATCAGGATGTTCAGCAGCAGGTTAAAAGATGACTACTCCGGTTCTATAGCAAAAGAGGGCCAGGGATACCTTGATAAGATACAGGAAGCAGCAGGAAGGATGTCGGCCATGATCGACGGTGTATTGAATTATTCCGTTGCTACCAATGCAGACCATCATTTTGAATGGATAGACCTTAATAATGTGATTGAGCATATCAGGCAGGACCTCGAACTGGTGATCCAGCAAAAGGAGGCGAGCATTGAATATAACGTACTTCCCAGGATCTATGGGATCAACGTGCTGATATACCAGCTGTTTTACAATCTTATAAATAACGCATTAAAATTTTCGAAGCCGGGTGAAAAAAATCATATCACCATTAATGTGAAAAAAGTAAAGGGATTTGAAGTAAACGGAAGTTCCGGCCTGATACCCGGTAAAGATTATATCTCCATTGAGATCAAAGATCAGGGGATAGGATTTGACATGGATGATACTGAAAAAATGTTTCAGCTTTTCAGCAGGCTCAATTCAAAAGATAAATACGAAGGCACCGGTCTGGGACTTGCCCTGTGTAAAAAAATTGCATTAAGGCATAATGGAAATATCATTGCGCAAGGAAAAGAAAATGAAGGAGCGAGCTTTAATGTATTCCTGCCAGCCGGAGAATGAGTAATGATTACGAGGCGAAAGGCACTTGCCTGAAGTGAAAGTGCCGCTCACCTCGTAAAACACGGCTTTTTATTTTTTGCGGGTATATTTGATCTCCATCGTTTTAAATTCCTTTCCTGTTGCATCCGGGGCATACATTTCCATTACCTGGTGATCATTGTCAATGACCTTAAAAACTTCCCTGAATTCACATTCCTTACCAGTTGTTGGGTCCATCATTTTTCCCTTGATGGTAATAGACCTGGTTGCATCATCCCATGGGCCTTCACCAACCATAATGCCGGTTCCCATATTGTCGATCCAGGTAGTAATAAAAACCTTTTTGGCATTATCGTATGCCAGTGTACTCAATCCATTCATAGGCATGCCTTCAAAAGACCCGCTATGACTTGATTGCTGGTACCTGCCTTCCAACACCATTTTATTCAGGCAGGTGCCTTTTGATTTCACAGGGGCGCTGCCGGGAGTCATCCACATAATTATTTCACCATCCCAGGTTCCCTCCCAGGAGGCCATCATCTGGTGTTCTTTGCCGGGAGTCATGTACTTAACCCAGTTGGCCATTGCATTGGAATCGGGCATTTGTGCCTTGCTGCTGAACATAAATGCTACAGCGCAGAGTGCGATGGTTATGCGTTTCATAATAAAATTTTTCTAAAAGTACATAAAAGGAATATCGGTAACAGTGATATTCTTTTGCAAAGGCCAATAGATTCTTTTAGCTTTCAAATAAATGAAGAGGAGAAGATTTAACGTTTTGGAAAATAACTGATTGTCAATGAATTTCGTGAGGCTAATGTGTATATTTAAATAGTAATTATGGCTTCCTGGTTTAAAAAATTACTGGTCTTTCTTCCTGTTTGCCTCCTGGGGCTCCTTTATCTGTACGACCATAACGCATGGTTCAGACAGGTTAACACAAAGCGGCTATTGATCCTGGTGCTTGCCATCGCCCTGCTTTACGGCTGGATAATAATTGAAATTATATCAAGGAAGCAGGACAATTTTTTTCAGATCGGTATTCAGTCAGGTTTTTATGTTTACGTTTTTATGGTATTGACACTGACCGGTTATTTTTTTCTATACAGTGAAATTTCTTCGGCAGACTGGTGGGATAAGATTTTACTGAGGGTAGAAAATAAGGACCATGTGAATTTTGAATTGTTCAAGATCTTCCGGATCTATAAATTATCGGATACGCAGATCATTGGAAATTTTTTAATGCTGCTTCCATTGGGCATCTTTCTCCCATTGTTATATAAAAGATGCACATCATTTTTATCTGTAGTGCTGATTTGTTTTTTCATTTCCTGCTGTATTGAATTTTTGCAACTGGTTACAAGTTACCGCAGTACTGATATTGATGATGTAATGCTGAATACCATGGGTGCCATACTTGGTTTTATATTATACTACTTATTCCGGACCCTGGGTTCCTATATCAGGTCAGGACCTCCACAGGCTGCCCTTTAGTGCTGGCATAATCTTTTAGTTTTTTATGCTATGCCAGAGGTTTTAACCAGTCCCGTCATTTTGTATGCAGAAGATGATCTTGATGATTTTGAATCTGTAAATGAAGCATTGGAGCAATTATCAGGTGGCTGCCAGCTGGTTCATGCAAGAAATGGATCGGAGGCCGTAGAATACCTTGAACAACACGAGGCAAATCTTCCCTGCCTCATTGTTCTTGATTTGAATATGCCTGTTATGAATGGGAAGGAGGTTTTATTGTGGCTGAAAGAAAAAGAGCAATTTAAAAATATTGCAGTTATTGTATTCACCACTTCCTCCCGTGAAGATGATGTGAAACTTTGCCAGAAACATAGTTGCACGTTTTTCAGGAAGCCTACCTTATACCGCGATCTTTTACATATTGTGCAAATGATGATTCAGATGTGTGAGAAGGCCTGCCGTAATTAATTGTAATGTTCCCTGAAGAAGTATTTTACCGGCTTTGCAGTATTTATTGCAGGGATGATGAGAATATAAGGTAATTCTGGATTGAGATCAGTGATCATTTTATAGCCAGGCCGTTATTATCACAACCCCTGCCAACGCAGCGTTTTCATTTGCCGCATTCTGCCATAACTTATTTATGATCCTTTTTCCAGGAATAATGAAGCTGATGCTTCCGCTATGGCAGCAGTCCGGGTAAGGCATTTACATGTACCAATCGGGATGATCCTTCAGTGAAAGGAGTAGATCATGGCTATTAAAAGAACATTTGACAAGCCAGAACCTGTATACCGGTTATTTTACTGAGGGTGATCTTTCCATACCGGAAAGCAAAGGACATCATATGAGAATACTGCAGTATGACCAGAAAGGAATTTTCGATGTTATCCGGGAATTGTATAGCCAGGCAAGCGTAAAAGCGTTAGTGCATTTTTTATCAATGAAAAGAATATATAAC
>CAMPIQ010000046.1 GCA_946886475.1 uncultured Chitinophagales bacterium
TATTTATATCAATGGATCTTAATTAGTTAGAACAATTTGAAAACAGTAATGCCAAACATGAACCGCGAATAGCATTTTAAGAAATAAGTAAGATCAGGTGTTTTTTAATTCTTCGGCCCATTTATCCCTGTCATCAGGACTGAACTTCCAGGGGGCAAAATTATTTTCAATATTGCTGTACATGCCATTCCATTCTGCAGGCTGATTACTTTCTTCCAGGGCCAGATACCGTTTTAACTGGTTGATGATATGGAGCGGATGGATCATCACGGGACAAACCTGCACACAGGCCTGACATGCGGTGCAGGCCCATAATTCTTCGGTGGTGATATAATCATGCAACAGCGATTTTCCATCGTCCGCCAACTCGCCGTTGTTTTTATCCCTGTTCAATCCTATGGCTTCCATGCGGTCCCGGGTATCCATCATTATTTTTCTTGGTGATAACAATTTACCGGTCTGGTTAGCCGGACAGGCTTCCGTACACCTTCCACATTCCGTGCAGGTATAAGCATCCATCAGGTTTTTCCAACTGAGGTCAGTAACATCCCTGGCGCCGAATTTTTGTGGTGTCGCAGTTGCCTCTTCATTAACGGCTGCTTCGGGTTGCATGGCATACAAAACCTCCTTTTGAATCTCAGGCATATTATTCATTTTACCCTGAGGCTGCAACCTTGCGTAATAGGTATTTGGAAAAGCAAGGATAATATGTAAATGTTTTGAATAAGGCAGGTAGTTCAGGAATACAAAAATGCCGGCTATATGTAACCACCAGGCGGTTCTTTCAATTCCAACCAGCGAAGAAGTATTGAGGTCCTGAAACAAAGGAGTAATGAAGCCTGAAACCCAGAAGTCGGCTGTTTGAACCGCGCCATAATGACCATACCCTTTTATTTGCAGGGCTTTATCTGAAGCATTCATGATCAGGAATAAAGACATCAGTACGATCTCGAAGATCAGAATATAATTAGCATCGGATTTGGGCCACCCATTCAATTCATTCATATTGAGACGGCGAACCTTTGTTATATTTCTTCTTAATAAAAAAATGATACAGGAAGCCAGAACCAAAAAGGCAAGGATCTCGAAAAAATTTATAACGAAGGTGTAAAGATCTCCGAGGTAAGGGGCAAATAGCCTGTGGGTGCCGAAAATACCATCGAGTATGATCTCAAGAATTTCAATGTTAATTATGATAAAGCCTGCATAAACGGCAAAATGAAGAAAAGCAACAAATGGTTTGTCAAACATTCTTTTCTGACCAAAAGCGATAAGTAAAACATTTTTCCAACGGTCGGGATGAGCATCCAGTTGCTCTTTTCTGCCCATTTTTATATTCCTGCTGATGAAACTTACTTTTCGTGCAAATACCCAGATAGCTATTGCTGCCAGTAGTATAAATAAAATTTGTTGTGCCAACTGCATAATTGATGCTAATTTAAGCCCTGTAAAAATAGGAGCTAAAAATGGAAACCACACAAACAAAGAATAGCGTGCTGGATAAAGAGTCAGTAACCAGGAAAATGAAAAGGATTGCGCTTGAAATTGCAGAACAGAATATTGATGAAAAGGGACTTGTTATAGCAGGCATTAAAGGAAATGGAGAAGTGGTAGCCAGGCATCTGGTAAAAGAACTTACAAGATTTGTTTCCTGCCCCATTGAAGAAGTTACTTTATTGCTAAATAAAAAAGATCCTCTGGAAGTAAAGTTTGACCATGAGATCATCCTCGATAATAAAGTGGTGATCATAGTGGATGATGTGGCCAATACCGGCAAAACCATGTTATATGCCATGAAGCCTTTACTGAATGGCAAGCCTAAAAAGATCCAGACCATGGTGCTTGTGGAAAGAAGTCATAAACTGTTTCCTGTTCAAACGGATTATACAGGATTGTCAATCACAACAACTTTACAGGAACACATAGTTGTTGAAACCGAAAAGGATAAAATTTCAGGAGCATTTCTTTATTGAAACATCTTCCTGTAAATTGAATTTTCTATATTAATCTTGCAACCTTATCATTACAAAATGAAAACTAAACAACTGCTTATTTGTGGCATCGTGTTCATGACAATGATCTTTCATTCCTGTTCCGACGAACCATCGTCCGTGAAAAATCCGGAAATAAAATCTTCTAAAAAATCCGGTAGCAAAAGCAATGCGTCCTGGGAAGGAATACTGGTTACAGAATACGCTGGCGATATCAGGAATTTCAACCTTGAAACAAATGAAGAAACAACGGTTTATAAAGAAGCCGGACAACCTTTTGTTACAAATAAAGGAGAGGTGATAACCATTTCCGGTAAATTTCCAAAAGCCAATTACCTCGTACAGATTTCAGATGCTGAATTCAATAACAATAAAAAGCTTCTCGACCTTAGCGATGGCTGGATAGGTGGAAAGATCTATGGATTAAAGATGTCGCCCGATGGAAAAAACCTTGCAGCAGGTATAACCAGCTACAGTGGTTATAAAATAGAAAAGGATGCCGTGGTGGTATTCGATATTGAAGGAAATGTGATATCGAGATTCGAAGAAAAATATCAGCCCGACTGGACACCTGATGGCCGGCTTGTTATGAGCGGTTCATTAATGTCTGAAAGTGCTGATGGTAAAGTTTATTCCAAAACGCCAGGCATTTACATTTCATCAAAAGACTTTTCATCAGTACTAAGAATAGACCCGGGTTTTGATGATCCGGCACCGGTGAATGTATCTGTTAGCCCGGATGGGAAAAAGATTGCTTTTGTAAAGAATCAGCACGTATGGGTAATGGATATTGATGGACAGAACGTTCAGCAGCTAACCGCTTCCGGGGGAGATAACCAGGAATCTTTTCCAACCTGGTCGCCGGATGGCCGTTACATAGCCTGCTGGGTTTATAAAACATTTGAAGAAAGCTATTATACCGCTATTGCCATAGTGCCTGCTGACGCAGAGGTGCCCGTTAAATTAACCAATGAGGCCCCTGTATGGCCAAAAGATGAAAAGGGCTTTAGAATTAGCGGCGGCGCTCACCAGTTCAGCTGGATAAGAAAGTAAATGGTGAATTCAAAGTTCCTCACTTAAGCAAAAGATCAATACGCATGTGTAAGGATCCTCATCGTTGCGTATTGCTCTTTTCCAGGTACTGATATGTTCTATTCAACCCCAAAAAAATAATTCAGTTAAACTACCCAACCTTTTTCAGGTCTTCACAGTAGATAGCTATATACTATCCTGGTATACTTTGGTTCTATAGCATCAATGGTAATTTGCCCTTTCAATACCGGCACCTAAATCATTCATATGCGAATTGGCCTGCTGTTATTTTGCATTTGCATTTCTGCCTGTTCTTTTGGCCAGGTCAGCCTGAAGGAAGGATGTCTGCTGAACCTGTACAGCCAGGAACAATATAAAATAGATAAAGGCATGGCAGGTGCAGGCCAGGAAATCCTGAGGGTCACCGAAGACGAGGTGTTAGTCTTACCCGTTGTTTTCCATGTTATTCACCAGTATGGGGATGAAAATATTTCAGATGGCCAGGTTTTACAGGCGCTCAACGCATTGAATGATGGATTTGCCAATGTGAATGTTTTTGATCAGGGCTCAGGCGTTAATACCAATATCCGTTTTTGCCTGGTAAAACAGGATGAAAATGGACATTTCACAACAGGCATTAATCATGTTTATGCAGACCTTCCTGAAATCATTCCCGAAGTTCATGATGGTTTTCTTAAATCCCTGATCAACTGGGACCCTGACAGATACATCAATATCTGGGTAGTAAAAGAAATTACCGGTTTTAAGGAAGAGCAGGACTGCGGATTTAAAAAAGAGCATGACATTGCAGGTTATGCCACGCTCCCTGGCGCTCATGGAACGGACCGGGACGGAATTGTAGTGGAAGCGGCTTCCATTCAGTCCACCATTATTCACGAAATGGGTCACTACCTTGGTCTCTACCATACTTTCTCCGGTTGCACAAATAATGATTGCTCCATTGATGGCGACATGGTTTGTGATACACCTCCCCAGGGCCGGTCGGGTGCAGCCTGTGATGGAAGTTCTAACACCTGTAATACGGATGACCAGTCTGGATTTTCAACCGACCAGAACGACCTTCCTTACAATTTTATGGATTATACCGGTTGTCCGCATGATTTCACACCCGGACAAAAGGAAAGGATGCGCTATATGGTTCTTAATGTCAGGAACAGCCTTTTAAATCAAACCACCTGCGAAATTGTTTGTCAGGATCCGGAAGAAGCGGAATTCACCTTTCCGGTGATCAATTATAAAACCGGTGACCCCATTCATTTCACCAATACATCAACAGGTAACAATTATGAATGGTATATAAATGACCAGCTCATTTCTACATCAACGGATCTCGATTATATATTTTTACACCAGGGGTGGTTTAAAATTGAACTGGTTGCCCGATCTTCAAATCCGGATGCATGCAGCAACAGGCAGGTCAACTGGATCCGGGTTTATTGTGCCATAAGGTCTTTGATCAGTGTCAGCAAAAATAAAGTGGACATCAATGAACCGGTTTTATTTTCAGCTGATATAACTGAACTAACCCCAGACAATTCCCCTGTTCTTTACCAATGGTATCAGAATGGAGAGGCATTCAGCAACGTTCCGGCTCCAACATACAAATTCCAGACAGCAGGCGATAAGATCATTTACCTGGTTACCAGAAAAGGAACCTGTACCGATACTTCCAATTATAAACTGGTCAGGGTGAAACCGCTTCCTGATTATACGCTCCGGCTTAATGAAATTAGCTGTAGCGAAGCCGGTAATAAAAAAATTGTGTTTACCATTTGTAATGAAGGCCACAAAGATTTACCTGCGGGATTACCCGTTAGCTTTTATCATAAAAACCCAACTTCTGAAAACGCACAACTGATCGGTACCGTTTTCCTCACCGATAAAGGGGTTGGAGCATATTGTTGTGAAAGTTTTGAAATGGAAATACCAAATGGAGTTGAAGTTGAAGGTCATTACATATATGCTGTTATAAATGATGATGCCAGTCTGCCTACTCCTTATCAGTTCACCATGTTTCCGGTTACCGGCTTACCTGAATCCGTTTATGAGAACAATATTGACAGCCTTGAATGGGTACCCTTTACTGTAACCGTTGCTCCTAAAGATACCATGGTGCTTCTTGGAACAGTTGTAGACCTTACGGCCACGGTAAGCAGGGATTCGGCCACCATCCGCTGGGTCACCACCAAAGGGCAGCTGAGCTGCGACACCTGCCTTACTACCCGGATAATGGTAGAAGGGTATACAGTAATAATTGTAAGCGCCACTTCGAAAGATGGGTGTATTGATACTGATACAGCCTTCATTAGAATTTCAATTGAACAGGATATTCTGATACCTTCAGCCTTTACACCGAATAAAGATTTCAAAAACGACTGGTTTTATGTATTGGGAAATACGCATGTGGCCCGCATCACCCGGATGGCAGTATTTAACCGTTGGGGTGAAAAAGTTTTTGAGCGATCGGATTTTGATCCCAACATTCCTGAACTGGGATGGGATGGGAAATACAAGGAACGGGATGCAGCGCTGGCAACCTATGTATATTATGTTGCTGTTGAATTTCTTGATGGTTCGCGCAAAACCTATAAAGGAACGGTTATCCTGGTGCGGTAGATAATGTTTAGTATAATTCCCTTTAGTTTTAGATCCCTTTAAGTTTACAGTCTTTTTTTACATTCAGTATTTTCTTTACCTCTGTTATTCACAAAATGGGTACAGGGAACAATTGCCCTTTCCATTAAAAAACCAATGGCCGCAACCTGAATTTATTATTGGAGAATTCCAGCGCAGGCGCGGGAAATTTCACGCAGTTAAGGCCCGCAAGCAGGGTTCTAATTAATTTACTGTTTGTTTTGATCCTGGTAAAATCTATGTCAGGTGAAAGATACCATTGCCTGTATCTTTTAATATCCTGCCTGTCGAAAACAATATTACCATTATCATCATATGCCCTGTTCTCAAAACCACCAAATAATCCTTCAGCACCATGGCCTATTGAAACTGATAGCCAGTCGGGCAGGTTGGCACAGGGAAAAATCGATTTGATATTGACACCCAGCCAATAGGTTTGTCCATTATAATCCTTCAATAATTTTTCAGGTTTATTGGTACCAAATAATTCGTTGGCACGGGACCTCAGGTCCCCGTCATATTTTTTTATATGGGCTGAAAATTTAAAATTGATCTTCTGTTCATCCCATGCCAGTTCCTGAACGGCAAACAAGCCCGTACCAAAAAAATTAGCGCCTATGTCCGTCCAGCTCCAGCCCCAGTTTGCAGAATGGGCATCCAGGAATTCAATCACCGTTAGGTAGGTAAAACCTGAAATACTTCCGAGCACTACCGCCTGTTTCTTTTTTATTTCCTGTTTCCCATGTGCCCAGTTCCATGTAGCGGCAGAAGCCCTGCTAAGATTATAAGCCGTCCAGGCATGACCGATCTTATCAACCTGCAACCATTCCCTGGAATCGTTGAAAGTATGAAAGGACGATTTTGGATAATCCTTATACCAGGCATTATTCAAAGTAATAAGCGATGCTACGTAGATGCCTGCAGTGGCAGATCCCACCAGCCATTTCCGGTTCCTGAAAGGATCATCGGGGTTATTGGCATTACCTGTCATTAAGGTTTTATCAGGATCATCCTGTGCGGCTGGTAATAATGAGGTAAAACAAAAGAATATGAACAGCAGCTTTTTCAATTGTTCAAATGTACGTACACTTAACTTCGCATAGATTTTGAATGTTATCTAAACTTTAAACCTGAAACATTTATGAGTAGCGTGATCCAGGAAAGTATCAATAAATGGCTGAACGGCGCTTTTGATGATGAAGTAAAAGAACAGATCAAACAAATGCAGCGGGATAAGCCCGATGATGTAGCTGATGCATTTTACCGTAATCTAGAATTTGGAACCGGTGGACTGCGCGGACTGATGGGTGTGGGCACCAACCGCATGAATAAATATACAGTTGGGATGGCCACACAGGGATACGCCAATTATCTCAGGAAAAGTTTTCCAGGAAAAGAGGTGAAGGTTGCCATTGCACACGACAGCAGAAATAACAGCCGCTTTTTTGCAGAAACTGCTGCCAATGTTTTTGCAGCAAATGGCATTAAGGTTTTTCTTTTTGAAGACATGAGGCCCACCCCCGAATTATCTTTTACCATCAGGCATTTTGAATGCCAGGGTGGCGTGGTATGTACTGCATCACACAACCCAAAAGAATACAACGGTTACAAAGCATACTGGGATGATGGTGGTCAGCTGGTGCCACCTCATGATAAGAATGTAATTGCTGAAGTGGAAAAGATCCATGACGTTCATGATGTAAAATGGAATGGAGGGGAATCAAATATCACGATCATTGGAAAAGAGGTTGATGAAGTTTATATCAATATGGTAAAAGGACTGAGTGTATATCCGGAAGTGATCAGGGAACAAAAAGACCTTAAGATCGTTTATACACCTATTCATGGCACCGGTATAAAATTAATACCACAGGTATTGAAAGAATATGGATTCGAAAATGTGCATATTGTAGAAGAACAGTCTGAACCTGATGGAAATTTCCCCACAGTTGTTTACCCTAATCCTGAAGAAAGCGAAGCTATGAGCATGGGATTAAAAAAAGCAAAGGAGCTTGATGCCGACATACTTTGTGGTACAGATCCGGATGCCGACAGGGTAGGGATCGGGGTTAAGGATTCAAAGGGTAACTGGGTTTTGCTGAATGGAAATCAAACCGCTGTTCTTGCCTTTAATTATATGATTGAAAGCAGGAAGGAAAAAGGTGTAGCCAAATCAAATGACATGGTGGTAAAAACCATTGTAACAACCAATCTGATTGATGTAATAGCCGGAAAGAATGGTGTTAATTGTTATAATGTACTCACCGGTTTTAAATGGATAGCCGAACTGATTAAAGAAAAGGAAGGACAGGAGAATTATGTTATTGGGGGGGAAGAAAGTTACGGCCTGATGATAGGTTCGCAGATCAGGGATAAGGATGCGATTTCCGCAGTTGCCATCCTTTGCGAAATGGCGGCTTATGAAAAAAGTAAGAATAGAAGTTTATACGACAAGCTGCTGCACCTTTACCTGCAATATGGTTATTACCAGGAAGATCTTGTTTCCATCACCAAAAAAGGAATGAATGGTCAGCAGGAAATTGCAGACATGATGGAAGGCTTCAGGAAAGAACCCCCGAAAGAACTTGCAGGCAGTAAAGTAATTGAATTGCTCGATTATCAAAAGCAGGTTAAAACAGATCTCCTCTCCGGGAAACAAGCCACCATCAACCTTCCAAAATCCAATGTATTGCAATTTGTAACGGAAGACGGAAGCAAGATCAGCGCCCGTCCTTCAGGAACTGAACCCAAGATCAAATTTTATTTCAGCGTGAACACAGAACTCGAATCCCTTGAAAAATTTGATGAAGCACAAAAAACTGCAAAGCAGAAAATTCAGAAAATCATTGCTGAAATGAAACTGGGGTGATACTATTGATTTCAACAGGAATTCAACAGGTAGCTTTTGAGATACCTGATAGCCATCCATGCCGTAATTCAACAGGTAAAACAATGGTTTTTAAAACGCAATTCGCGCTCTGGAAGGTATATCCAAAAACAAAAAAGCGCTCTGGTTGGAGCACTTTTACTTTAGGCGGATGGACTTAATATGTTGACAGTTAGTTTTGGTTGCGATCCGAGAGCACAAAGAAAGGTTTCATTTATCGGTCTGACAAATGCAAATCGGTGAAATACTGATTTCAGCCGTTGGTTTTTTCAAATTTCCTTTTGGATCTCCACGAAGGCCATAAACCTGGTACGGTCTGTCTGTATCTTTTATATTTATCTCCAAATTCAGCTTCAAGCTTTTCCTCTTCCAGGTATATACCTATTAACGTATAAAACGTAATAATGGTATTCATGATCAGTACAGAAAAATGCGGGATTATTAAAAATAAGCCCCAGATAAATGCAAAAGTACCCAGGTAAAGAGGATGTCTGAGATAGGTATGTATTCCGGTCACCATTAGTTCGCTTTTGGAATCATTATAGATGAGACTGCGCAAGCCACTTAGATTCAGGAAATACTTCCTGATACAAATGAGCATTAAAAATGCACCACCAAAAGATATTAAACCTCCTATGATAGTAAACAAAGCTTTTTTATCAAAAACCTTAATCACCGGCATCTGAATATGATAGAGAACCAGGAATATCAGTCCTGCAAATGAAAATATCACATAACCGGGCCTGTAAATCCTATAAAGGGACCCCAGGCTTTTCTGGAAAATTTTCTTGACTTTCATGTGGGCCAGTACACTATGCAGGGCACAATAGATGATCCACATCACCGCAAGTATAAAATGTTCTTTCATTCACTATAAAACTATATCATTTGCTTTTTATGATATCTCTCAATTTATATTTGCCGCATGAGACAGACTGAGGACAGTTACCGTCACAAAGGATTGAGAAAAAAACTAATTGAGGTAGTTCGTTCAAAAGGAATTACAGATGAAAATGTTCTCGCAGCCCTTGAAAGGATACCAAGGCATTTTTTCCTGGACTCTGCATTTGATGAAGTGGCTTACGAGGACAAAGCATTTCCCATAGCGGAAAAACAAACCATTTCCCAGCCATACACGGTTGCTTACCAATCCCAGCTATTACAGGTTAAACCATATGACAAGGTTTTAGAAATTGGAACCGGTAGTGCTTATCAGGCCTGTGTTCTTGCGGAAATGGGAGCACAGGTGTATACCATTGAAAGGCAGAAAAAATTATTTGAATCCAATAAGGCTTTTGCTTACCTCAAAAAATATCCCAATATAAAATTCTTTTATGGCGATGGTTATGAGGGCCTCCCAACTTATGCACCATTCGATAAAGTTATCATAACTGCAGCCGCTCCTGACATCCCACAAAAACTGGTCAACCAGATGAAACCCGGTGGAATGATGGTGATACCGGTGGGCAGCGGTGATGTTCAAACCATGAAAAGACTGATAAGGCAGGCTGATGGAAGCATAAAGGAAGAAGTTTATGACCGCTTTAGTTTTGTACCCATGCTTGGAGGAAAGAGGGAATAGGAGCCATTGACCAATCACTATCCGCTTCCGACTCTCAACTCTTCTGATTATCTTTCCTCATCTAATTACTTATGCGAATTTTTTCTTTTATCATCAGCACGGTCATCACCATTGCCCTGGTTTTCGCTTTAAATAATAAATGGGGGGCTATTCCGCCTCTTGGAAAATTTTTAAGTCCGCAACAGGGCTTCTGGCAAAATGCAGAACCGGTACATGGAAACCACAATGAAAATTTCGTGATCAACGGACTCAAAGGAAAAGTGGAAGTTTATCTTGATGAGCGCCTGGTTCCGCATGTGTTTGCACAACATGATGAAGACGCTTATTTCGTACAGGGTTATTTACATGCCAAATACCGCTTGTGGCAAATGGAATTACAGACGTTTGCTGCTGCCGGAAGGATCAGTGAAAAAATGGGTAACGATCCCCGTTACATCAATTTTGACCGGGAGCAGAGAAGACTCGGAATGGTATATGCTGCTGAAAATGCATTGAAAGAATTCGAAGCGGATCCTGCCTCAAAAGCAACCTGCGATGCGTACACGGCTGGTGTAAATTCATACATCAGTACACTTACAGAAAGCACCCTCCCTCTCGAATATAAATTGCTTGATTACCGTCCGGAACCCTGGTCGAATCTTAAGATTGCCCTGTTCCTGAAACAAATGAGTAAAACGCTGGCAGATTATAGCCCCGACCTTCATTATACAAGATCCAAATTATCATTTTCGTTTGAAGAGCTCATGCAACTTGATCCACAGGTACCTGATTCACTGGCGCCGATCATTCCTTCAGGAACTGTTTTTACGCCTCCGGGAATCATTCCTGTTGCTCCCGCGTCGGCCGACTCCTTATATTTTGAAAGAAAAGACAGCATCCAGGTGGAAGAATATTCAAAACAGGATCCTAATAATGGCAGCAATAACTGGGTTGTGAGTGGAAAAAAAACACAAAGCGGCGCACCTATACTTTGTAATGATCCACACCTGGAATTATCCTTTCCATCCATATGGTATGAAATGCAGATCACCACACCCAACATTCAGGTGTATGGTGTAACCTTTCCGGGATCTCCCAATATCATCATTGGGTTTAACAACGACATTGCATGGGGTGTTACAAATGCCCAGCGTGATGTAAAAGATTTTTATGAGATCCGTTTCAGGGACGACAGTAAACAGGAGTATTGGTTCAATGGTGAATGGGAGAAAACCAGTTTACGGATTGATACAATTAAGATCAGCGGAGCAGAAAACATATACGACACTATTGCTTTTACTCTTTTCGGGCCAGTGATGTATGATAAAAGCTTTTCAAAGGATTTTACAAACAACCGGGCCATTGCTGTAAGATGGACAGCACACGATCCTTCCAATGAAGGACTGACATTTTACAAATTGAACCGTGCAAAAAATTATGATGATTATCTGCAGGCCATAAAGCACTTCAGCTGCCCGGGGCAAAATTTTGTTTTTGCAAGTAAAACAGGTGACATTGCCATCTGGCAGCAGGCCAGGTTTCCTTTGCGATGGTATGGCCAGGGCATGTACCTTATGCCGGGTGAAGATTCCTCTTATATGTGGCAGGGTTATATTCCACAGGAGGAAAATCCGCATATATTAAATCCTGACACCGGTTTCATTCAAAGCGCCAACCAGCGTCCCGTAGATTCAACCTATCCTTATTTTATTCCCGGAGGTTATATAACTCCAAGGGGCGTGGCAATTACCAGGAAGCTGGCTGCCATGCAAAATATCACTCCGGATCATATGATGCGGCTTCAAAACGACAACTACCATGTATTTGCCGAATCTGCAAGACCCATGCTTTTAAAGTATGTAAATGAGAATGCACTCGATGCAGATGCACAAAGATATCTCGACATGGTAAAACAATGGGACCTCTATGCCAATCCCAATTCAACAGGTGTAACGGCATTTCAAAACTGGTTTGATTCTGTAGAAAACGGAGTTTGGATGGATGAATGGAACAAAGATTCTCTAAAAATGGGTATGCCGGATGAACAAACCTTACTGGAATGGATCAATAAAGATTCTCTATTCAGGTTCATTGATGATATCAATACAACCCCGGTTGAAAGTTTAAATGACATAGTAACAACGGCCTTACAGAAAGCAACCCAAAACCTGAAAAAACAGGAAGCCGCAGGCAGGCTTGAGTGGACAAAATTCAAAGACCCTGTTATTTATCATTTGTTGAGAGATGCTGTTATGCCTTTTGCAAGAAAGATACCCGTTGGTGGATGGAGCAATGTGATAAATGCTACAACCAAAAGTCATGGGCCAAGTTGGAGGATGATCGTTCATTTAACCAGCGAAACGGAAGCCTATGGTGTATATCCCGGTGGACAAAGCGGCAATCCGGGAAGTATATTTTATGATAATATGGTTGACCATTGGACCCAGGGTAAATATTACCGGCTTTGGGTGATGAAGGAAAGTGAAGCTGATGATAAACGTATAATTGGAAAACTAACTTTTACAAATTCCTGATATCAATGAAGATCTTACTTGCTGTTTTGCTGATCGCAATATTGAGTTACCTCGCCGGATTGTATCTGCCCTGGTGGAACATAGCCATCATAGCGTTTTTAACTGCATTGTTCATTCCACTAAAACCCGGCTATGCATTTCTTGCCGGATTTCTGGGTATTTTTCTGATGTGGGCCATTGTTGCACTATGGTGGGATATTAAAAATGAAAGTATACTGTCCCACAAGATCGCACAACTATTTCCCCTGGGTGGCAGTTCTTTCCTTTTAATCATGGTTACTGCATTAGTTGGGGGATTAGTGGGTGGATTCGCTGCCATGAGCGGGAGTAGTTTGAGAAAGTTGGTGCTAAGGTCATGATGAGGCCTGATCTATTTCAATTAACTGGCGCGAACACCAGGATACTGCTACAAACCTTTGGTCAGGTTGATCAACTAAAATAATACCCTTGTTAAAGTAGCCCAAAATTTATGCTGATACGTCCAAATGCATGAACCAACGATTAAATTCGTTTCATATACCTGCTTATGAAGCGAATTTTATTCTCTTCCCTTTTCATTCTCTCACAAATTATTGTTCATGCCGGAACCATTAAGGGCACCATTACTGATGATAAGGGAAACATTTTATCTTTTGCTTCCATTTTAATTAAGAACAGTTCAAAAGGTGTTGTTGCCAATAGCCAGGGAAAGTACAGCATCCATCTGCAACCCGGCCAATACACGATAGTATGCCAGTATGTAGGCTACCGTGCCCAGGAAAAAAACATAACACTATCTGAAAAGGATCTGGTTGTGGACTTCAGTCTTTCCCTGCAGGAACTTTCAATGCCGGAAGTTGTGATCAACAGAGGGGAGGACCCTGCCATTGAGATCATGAAACAAACCATAAGGAAAAGAAACTTTTATAATGAGCAGGTCGATTCTTTTTCAGTGGAGGTTTATATCAAGGGACTGATGCGAAGCCGCAATGTGCCCGACCGGTTCATGGGACAGAAGATTGAAAAAGAGGATATGGTAAAAGAAGGATTTGATTCGTCTGGCAAAGGCATTCTTTTTCTTTCTGAATCACTGACCAGGGTAGACTATGCAAATCCTGATAAGATCAAAATGAATGTGATCTCATCCAGGCAAAGCGGTGGTGGTTATGGAATAAGTTTTCCGTTTTTTATTAATTTTTATACCGAGAATGTTTCAGTTTTCTCCGGCAATTTAAATCCCCGTGGATTTATTTCACCCCTGGCCGACAACGCATTTCATTATTACCACTTTAGATACGAAGGAAACTTTTTTGAAGGCGATAAAATGATAGACCGTATCAGGGTAACGCCTAAAAGGAAAAATGAACCTTTATTTGATGGACACCTCCAGATCATTGATGGTGAATGGAAGATCCATAGCCTTGATTTGCTTACAACCCAGCAATACCAGTTAGAATTGATAGATACCTTAAAGATCATTCAGATACACGCACCAGTTACCACTGAAGTCTGGAGAACACAGAACCAGGTAGTTTACCTGGCAGTAAAAATGTTTGGTTTTGATGTGACCGGAAATTTTTTGAATGTGTATAATGATTACACACTTAACCCCGGTTTTGAGAAAAAACATTTCAACCGCATCTTAATGACGTATGATACCAATGCTGGCAAAAAGGACAGTAGTTTTTGGGCCAATATCAGGCCTGTTCAGCTGGAAGCGGATGAAAAAAGAGACTTCATTTTTAAGGACAGCCTCAGGCAAACCAGGGATTCCTTCACCCGGAAAAATATTGATTCGCTAAGGAAACAGCGCAAACCGGTTGAATTAAAAAAGTTTTTTTTCGGAGGGGTGCGCAGAACTTTTTATAGTCTTTCTGCTTTTTCTACCTACCGCTTTAGTCCCTTGTCCAGCGAAATTCAATACAACACGGTAGAAGGATTATCAATTGGCATCAGTCATTCGCTCGATATCAGAAGACGAAAAGGAAAATTAAATTATTTCCTGGATCATCATACCCGTTTTGGTTTTAGCAATCATCACCTCAATTCTTATCTCACATTAACGATCAAACCAAAGTCTGATCATTACCGGAACAGGCATCTCCTGTTTTCGGGCGGCAAGAGAATGTCACAATTCAATCCGGATAATCCGATAGACCCATTGACCAATTCAGTTTATACGCTGTTATACAGAAGAAATTATTCGAAGTTTTATGAAAACTGGTTTGGCCGGGTGGCATATAATAACCGTTTTGACAATGGCATCACCTTCAATATTCAGGCAGTTTATGAAAACCGGTTGCCCCTGATGAACGCTGCTGATTTTTCTTTCTTTAAAAAAGACCGGGTGTGGCTGCCAAATCATCCGGTTGAACTATCACATATTCCATTTGAAAAACACCAGTCACTGGTAAGCACCGTTACGTTTTCGTTCCAGCCCGGCCAGTATTATATTCAATATCCAGGATATAAGATGCCTGTAGGATCAAAATACCCTGTTTTTGAATTTCAATATTCAAAAGGGATCAAAGATATTCTTGGCAGTGACGTTGATTTTGATAAATGGAAGATGACGGTCTCCGATGAAATGAATTTCAGGTTGCAGGGAACATTTAAATATAAAATTGGCATTGGAGGATTTTTCAATACAAATAATGTGGAAATTCCCGATCTGCAACATTTTAATGGTAACCAGACTTTTTTCAATGATAAATACCTGAATAGTTTCCAACTGGCGCCATACTACCGCTATAGCAATAAAGAGGCTTTTTATACGATCGGTCATATTGAACATCACTTCAATGGAATGCTCACCAATAAGATCCCTTTATTCAATAAGCTGAAATGGAACCTGGTTGCAGGAGGCAATAGCTTTTATGTGAACAGGAATAATTACTATTTTGAAGCCTTTGCCGGAATTGAAAATATTCTCAAATTCTTCAGGGTTGATTTCGTAACCGCCTGGCAGGCACAACCTGGCCATTCTTTTGGTATAAGGGTAGGGTTAGGGGGGTTACTGGGTGCCGCCGTCAGGGTAACCCGGTCACAATAAAAATTTACCCTTCCGGTTCGTCTATCCCTGCATGTTGAATGTGTAGATTAATTAACTTCGCCTCACCTTTATAACCATTGTAAATTCCCTACTATGTCAATTTCTACCTCTACAATCCAACCTGTTTCAAAACCAGTAACAGAAAATGCGGTGAGTAACGAATCTGCAGCTGCTTCTTTACTGAGTATGTTATTATTATCAGTTTATGCTGTTCAGAAAAGTAAAAAAAGCATGCGTAAAATGAAACGCCGTTTTATGTGGACAGCTTTCAAACTGAAAATGAAATCTCTTTTTTCAAAAAAGAGGATCTCTGACCGTGTTTTGATCTACATCCTGCTTGGCGTAATAGCACTGGTACTTGTATTCTATTATCCGCTGATAGCCTTACTGGTGGCTGTAATTGCCCTGATCCTTATATTAGCCGGGGTTATCTAGTGGTGATTTCCAGATTGTTTAGATATTAACAAGTTTATGGATTGACTGATGAACAAGTTGATAAATAAAAGCCGCAGTAAACTGCGGCTTTTATTTAGTCTTTACTTTTAACACCGGTCAATTTTTCAGCCACACCTTTTCAGCATATCAACAACGCAGCCTATCTTTGCTACCCCTGAAACTTTGTTCACCCTGCAAGTGTCCAAAAATTCATTTATGGCAGTATTACACAACCGCGTCTCACAAAAGGAGCTGAAACAACGTTTGCTCCAGGAAACAGAATTCCGCAAAACCGTTTCATTTTATCATTATTTCCCCATATCGGATCCTCCAGCATTCCGGGATGAATTGTACAAAAATCTAAATATTCTTAAAGTTTTCGGAAGGATCTATATTGCTCATGAAGGCATCAATGCCCAGGTGAGCGTTCCGGAAAGCCTGTTTGAAGCTTTTCGTAATTACTTATATTCTATTGAAGCGCTACAGGGCACAAGGTTGAATATTGCGGTTGATGACGACGGCAAATCATTCTGGGTGCTAAAGATCAAGGTCCGGGAAAAGATAGTGGCTGATGGAATTATGGACCCCTCCTTCAGCATGGAAAACCGCGGACGGTATATAAGCGCTGAAGATTTCAATTTACTTACCGAAAGTCCGGGAACCATTGTGGTTGATATGCGCAATCATTATGAATATGAGGTTGGACATTTTGAAAATGCCATTGAAGTGCCTTCAGATACTTTCCGTGAGCAATTGCCCATGGCTGCAGAAATGCTTGATCATGCCAGGGACAAAAACATCATTATGTATTGCACCGGTGGCATTCGTTGTGAAAAGGCCAGCGCATATATGTTACACAAAGGATTTAAAAATGTGTTTCATCTCGAAGGTGGCATTATTAATTATGCCAACCAGGTAAGATCAAAAGGCCTGCAAACTAAATTTCATGGAAAGAACTTTGTGTTCGACAACAGGCTGGGGGAACGCATCACGGAAGAGATCATTGCTAAATGCCATCAATGCGGAAAACCAGCTGATACACATGTAAACTGCGTGAACGAAGCCTGCCATTTATTATTTATACAATGTGAAGAGTGTAAGGCCACATATGAAGGATGCTGCAGCACGGAATGCCAGGATTTCATTCATCTGCCATTGGAAGTTCAGAAAGAAAAAAGAAAAGGTATTGATAAAGGGAGGAACATTTTCAATAAATCGAGGGCCAGGATCCGGCCAAAGATAAAAGGCGGTTGAGCAGGTTAAATAGAACCTCCTGACCTAAGGAAACCTAATGGCCACTCGCTAATGGCTAATGGCCAACATTTCCAATGACCGTACAATCCTTTCATAAACATCCTTTTCACTCAGGCTTACCGGTTCAAAATTCTTACCCGTCAGTTTTTCAAACAATTCAATATATCTTTTGGAAATGGTGTCAATCCATTCCTCACTCATTTCAGGCACGGTTTGTCCTTCCTTACCCATGAATTCATGCTGGATCAGCCATTCCCTGACAAACTCTTTGCTTAATTGTTTTTGTTTTTCTCCCTTTTTTTGCCTTTCATCAAAACCTTCTTCATAAAAGTACCTTGATGAATCCGGTGTATGAATTTCGTCCATTAAAACGATCTCACCATTACGTTTCCCAAATTCATACTTGGTATCTGCCAGTATCAAACCCTGAGCCCTTGCCATTGCCTGTCCTTTATCAAAAAGTCCCAACGCGAATTTTTTAAGTTGTTCCCATTCTGCTTCGCTGGCGAGCCCCTGCTGAAGAATTTGCGTCTCTGATATATCCTCATCATGCCCATGACTAGCTTTGGTTGACGGGGTAATGATGGGTGACGGGAAAGCATCATTTTCCTTCATTCCATCAGGCATGAGCACTCCACACAAAAATCTCCGGCCCTCATTGTAGGTTCTCCATGCATGTCCGCATAAATGACCCCTTACCACTACTTCAATTTTGAATGGTTCACATTTATGTCCAACCGAAGTATTGGGTACTGGAGTTTCCAATAGCCAGTTGGGACAAACATCCCTGGTACTATTGAGCATATAAGCAGCAAGCTGGTTCAATACCTGGCCTTTAAATGGGATGGGCCTTGGTAAAATCACATCAAATGCAGAGATACGGTCAGATGCGATCATTACCAGCAGATCATTGCCAATAGTAAAGACATCCCTTACTTTTCCTTTGTAAAAACTGGTTTGTCCTGGAAACTGAAATGAAGACATACACCGAAAGTAAATCTAATTGTTGTTTTATACAGTTTCACATCAGCCGGAAACTTTCAACAACTTATTCAAAATTCATCTAAATTAATTTCCCGGAAAGAATTGTTATGCTTATTTTTCCGCCTGAAACCCTGTTAATTAATGGTTTCCACGGATTCAGTTTTAGTGTATCATTCCAAAACTAAATTTCAAATTATGAGTAAAGGCTTGCGCTTTTCTGCTGTATTCATTACAGCATTTATTTTTTCACTAACGACTGCTTTTGCACAAAATGTAACCATCACCGGTAAAGTCATTAACGCTACATCCAAAGAAGGTGTGAGTGCAGTGTCAGTTTCAGTAAAGGATGGTACTGAGGGAACCTTTACAGATGTAAATGGTGAGTTCAGGCTTACCGTAAAATCATTGCCGGTTACGCTGGTTTTTAGTTCTATAGGTTTTACCATGCAGGAAATCAACGTCAGCAGTGCGGGCGCTCCTGTTGAGGTGAATTTCGTTCCATCTTCAGCATTGGGAGAGGAAGTAGTTGTTTCCGCATCCCGTACCGCTCAACGCATACTCGATGCGCCAGTAACTATTGAACGTATGAGCAGCGCCACACTTAGAAATGTACCTGCTCCAAATTATTATGAGGCCATTGCCAACCTTAAAGGGGTTGATATGCATACAGCAAGTATTACTTTCCGTACGGTAACTACAAGAGGTTTTATCAGTAGTGGTAATACCCGGATGAACCAGTTGATCGATGGAATGGATAATCAGGCACCAGGGCTGAATTTTTCCGTGGGCAGTGTGATCGGACTTACAGAGCTTGATGTTGATAATATTGAATTATTATCCGGCGCATCTTCTGCCTTATATGGGTCTGGTGGCATGAATGGTACTTTACTGATCAACAGTAAGAATCCTTTCAGATACCAGGGACTCAGTTTCCAGATCAAACAGGGTATTATGCATCTTGGAGATGATTCACAAAGTCCCTCTCCATATTATGACTGGAGTATGAGGTGGGGTAAGGCGGTAAGTGAAAAATTTGCATTTAAGATTGCAGCTCAGTTTACAAAAGCTAAAGACTGGGAAGCAAATGACTATCGTAATGTAGCCAGAACAAATGTACTAAGTCAGCTGAAAGGCGGCGACAGGTTTACTGATCCGAATTATGATGGCATCAACATGTATGGTGATGAAACTTCAGCCAACATCAGCCAGCTGGTTCAACTGATGTATCTGGGAGCCGGCATGCCTAATCCAGGTACAAATGTTCCCGGCCAGAATTATACATGGGGTTTTGCATTGCAAAATACAGCCAACCAGAATGTTTCAAGAACAGGCTACCGCGAAAGGGACCTAGTTGATTATAATGCACAAAATTTTAAAGCCACAGCCGGTATCTATTATAAACTGACACCGGGAATTGAAGCTTCTATTAATTCATATTTCGGAACCGGAACCACCGTTTATACAGGTGCGGACAGGTATTCACTCCGTAACCTTCAAATGGCCCAGCATAAACTGGAATTCAAAGCAAAGAACTGGTTCCTTCGTGCATACACCACCCAGGAAAATGCAGGTGATGCTTACCAGGCCACTGCACTGGGAAGGCTGATCAATGAAGCATGGAAACCAAGTTTCAACCAGGCCAATGTAGCCGGTTCATGGTATCCACAATATATTTTTGGTTACCTGGCTTATAAAAGAAACGCACAACTCATTACCGGTACATTAGGCGGTGAATATGGAGCGCATCAGTTTGCGAGAAGTATTGCAGATGCCGGTCGATTAGTTCCCGGTACAGGCGCATTTGACGCCACTTCCCAGTCAGTAAAAGGAAAAGCCATCCCGCAGGGTGCCAAGTTCCTCGACAAGTCGGATCTGTATTCTACCGAAGGCCAGTTAAACTTTTCCGATGAATTCGGATTCAGTGATATGGTACAATTGATAGCCGGAGCACAGGTTAAAAAATATGTACTGAATTCTCAGGGAACCATTTTTGCCGATACAGCAGGCTTATTAACACCAGTTGAATATGGCGCTTATATTCAATTGCAAAAGAAATTCTTCGACAGGCTCACCCTTACAGCTGCCGGACGATATGATGATCATTCGAATTTCAAAGGAAGATTCACACCAAGGATTGCCGCCGTTATCGAGATCTTTGAAAATAATAATATCCGCCTGTCATATCAGACAGCCTACCGTTTTCCCACCAACCAGGACCAGTATATCAATCTGAATACAGGATCTGCTATACTTACAGGAGCCCTGCCTGAGTTCCAGACCTATTATGGATTGAATACCAATTTTGGTTACACCGTAGAAAGTATCAATGCTTACAGGGCCAGCGGAAATCCTGCCAACGTCAACCTGCTTGTAAGAGGACCGTTTGAAGAAGTAAGACCGGAAAGCGTTAATTCCTATGAAATTGGATATAAAGGTGTGATCTCCAAAAAACTTTTGCTGGATGCTTATTATTATTTCAGCCAGTATGAAGATTTCCTTGGCCGTGTAGCGGTTGGTCAATCATTAACCGGAAATCCTACAGGATTATTTAATCCGCTTGCTACCCGCAATCTTTCCTATATCCAGAATGTAAAAGACCAGGAAGTGAAAGCACAGGGTTGGGGACTTACAGCCGAAATGCAACTGCCAAGGGGATATTTCCTTTATGGTAATGTATTTTCCGATAAGCTGAAAGATGTTCCCTCAAACGTGGTAACCAATTTCAATGCACCATTATACAGATACAATATTGGCTTACGCAACGATAACATCTTTAAGAACATAGGGTTTAATTTTGTTTGGAGATGGCAGGATAATGTTTATTATGAAAGCACATTCGCAACAGGCACGCTGCCTTATTTTGGATGGCTTGATGGACAGATATCTTACAGGATCCCTAATTCAAAAAGCATGGTAAGGATTGGAGGAACCAATCTTGGTAATAATTATTACCGTACTGGTTTTGGTAATCCTTATGTTGGCGGGCTGTATTACGTGAGCTTTGGATATAATGTACTATAATCAATAAGAATTCAATTTAAAAAGCCACTTCCTTTTGGGAGTGGCTTTTTAAATTATTTCAGACAGTAACATGCTGAAATTATAAGTTATTTAAATAATCATGTTAAGAAAGAAGGTAAACCAGGCCTGTTGATTGGATTTTTGATTTTATCAGGAACATTAGGAAATCATTAAATGAATTGGTCATAATTTAAGGATATGAAACCGATGCTGCTAACTGTCTTATTCTTTTCTGCTCTATTATCATCTGCCCAAAATAGAAATTTAGAAATAGTCTGTTACGTTAGTAAGGGAAACGTCTATTACGACGCGCTGGCTGATTTTCTGCCCGATAGCTTAAAAAACAATTTGATTTCCTTCAAACCTTTGCCCTACAAAAAGGGAGGTATTCATAAATCAGAATTGGATATGGTCAATATATTATCCATTCATGGCTGGACACTAATTAGTACCAACCAGGAAGTCTATCAAATCTCAGAT
The DNA here is from genome assembly GCA_946886475.1 of uncultured Chitinophagales bacterium. The sequence goes on from CAMPIQ010000046.1 coordinate 21,866, forward strand.
ATTCATAGCAGGATCATGTATGTACTCAAAAAACAATTATCTGTATCAGAAGAAACATATCAGGATATTGTGAAGAGAGCAATGAAGGGACTTGAAGAATAGTGATTGCTCCGCGGCCATCCCTATAATCCCCAATACCAATAATCCGCACTACCATCACCATTAAGATTGCTTTGTTAGTACCTTCAATTCACAACTCCAAAATGATACCTCCCGCAATAAATATCCTCCGTGGCCATCCGCGGCCATCCCTATAATCCGCGATACCTGCAATCTCAATAATGATTGCTTCATCCCGATTCATAATATCTCAAATGATACTACCCGCAATGACGATCATCCATCCGTGGCCATCGGCGGCCATCCCTATAATCCGTGCTACCATCAGCGGCCATCCCTATAATCCGCGCTACCATCCGCTGCCATCCCTATAATCCGTGCTACCATCCGTGATTAAAAAAGTCGTCCCGCAAAAAGCGGGACGACTTCGTTTGCTGGTTAGCAATGATAATTAACCGAATAAACCACCTTTTTTAAGGGCTCTCACACCCTCAGCGATCTTAAATCCGTTCTGATATATTTCAATTTTATAATGACCTGTTTGAAAATTATCCTGGCGGATAGGAAATGAAATGGCTTTACGCGTGCCTTGTTCATAATCGATGGTCGTTCTGTAAGTAAACTCCCTGTCTCCATCCGAACGGGTGGTAAGGATCGAATTAGCATCAGAGATCACCTTTCCATCAGGACCAGTAACAATTACATAAAGGTCGGCCGGGCCAGATCTTGCTACGCGGTTCTCAACATCAAATGATAATACAAGTTTATCAACCCTTTTTGCATTGGAATTGGTTTTCTCTTTGCCATTCCTTCTTTCATCAACCGGAGTAATTGCAATATTGGAGGCCGAGAAAGTAGAAGCTACATCAACTGTTTGAGCCAGTTCTTCTTTCTCCATCGTTGTAGTTTGAAGATTGGTTTCCAACACCTGCTTTTCAGAACTGAGTTGTGTGTTCACAGAAGCCAGTTGTTGATTTTCTCCGGTAAGACGTGCATTTTCAGCTTCAAGGCCTGCAATCGTGTTATTCAGTTGAGAAATCAAACCTTTAACCCTTCTCAACTCACTCTCCGTTGCATTCTTATTGCTCAAAACCCTGCTGATCTCATTTTTAAGTTTGTTGATCTCAGATTCTTTATCAGAAAGCTCACCTTTGATGGTGTTGTTTTCTCCGGTAAGTACATCAAGACGTGCCAGGGTGGCCTCGTATTCTGCGCTAACCGAATCTCTTGCACTTGTTGCCGTATTTACAGCAAGCGTTTTTTCCTGGATCTGCCTGTTAGAATCATTTTTGTCGTAAAGGAAATAAGCCCAGGTACCTAAAAGGCCGGCAGCAAGAAC